>NZ_JASJPC010000027.1:0-76189 GCF_031426875.1 Sulfuritalea sp. | reverse complement strand
GAGCAAGCTCGCTCCTACAGGGAATGCGCCTTTTCCTTGTTGACTGACTACTAGCGGTAGCGCCGCAAATACCAGCTTTCGAAGCGCTGCTTGACACCATGCATCAGCCCCAGCGGCGGCAACGCCAAGCTGCTCGACTCGGTGCGCCGTACCAGCATGCCCGCATCGAGACTGTCGACAATGCACATCAGTTCGGCCTTGAAGGTCTTCGTCGGGGCGTTGCCAGCCAACTCGGCCACCAGATTCTCCGCCGCCGCTGCCGCCTGGAGATCGGCCATGTGCGCCTGCTTGGGCATCCAGTCGGGACCGGGGAAACTGCCCGCGTCGCCCGCCACATAGACCTTCTCCCGTCCGTCGACGCGGCAATGCGCGTCGGCTTTGATCAGGCCGCCGGGTGAACGCGGCAAGTCAGTATTGTCGAACCAGGCGTTGCCGGTCATCCCCGGCATGAAGACGATGATGTCGGCGGCAAACTCGCCGCCTTCGGTCTTGACCTTGCCGGGTTCGAAACCGAGCAGCTTGTGGCCCAGATGAACGGCGATGTCGCGGCGCTGCATCTCGGCCATCAGCCGCTTCAGCGCCTGCTCACCGAGTCGATGACCGGGATTGGGCATCGGATTGAAGAAGGCCAGCTTGATCGCATCGCGACGACCTTCGCGCTTCAACTGGGTGTCGAGGCCGAACAGGAACTCGAAGATCGGGCCGCCACGCATGGCTGCCGGCTCGTTGGGGTTGCCGGCAAAACCGAGAGCGACCGTCCCGGATTGCAGAGCAGCAAGCCGTTCACGCAACCGCTCCACGGGCGCGATGCCCTCGCAGGGCAGAATGGCGTGTTCGATACCCGGCAGCTTCTTGATGAAACGCCCACCGCAGGCGATGACGAGGCCATCATTGGCGATCGGCCCCACCGACGTCAGCACGGTGCGTCCGCCGTCTTCCATGCCGGTGGCCTCGCCTGCGCGAAAATGAATGTTGTGCTGGCGCAGGAACTTGTCGAGCGGCACCACCAGATCGGCGGGCTTGCGCTTGCCCGACGGCAGCCAGATCAAGCTCGGCAGATAGATCAGTTCGGCGCGCGGCGCGATCAGGGTGATGTCCGCCCCGGCATCGAGCTTGCGCAGGCGCCGGGCGGCAGTCAGTGCGGCAAAGCCGCTGCCGATAATGCTGATCTTTTTGGACATGGTTTCTCCATTCCTGGTTAATGATGCAGGGCCACTGCCCTGCTTTATTGATTCATCTCACTGCTCGACGCTGCCCGTCACGGCGATGAAGCCGCCCCACGGCAAGCCGCCCGGCGCCACACACTCCAGTGCTCGTGCCAGCGGCCCTCCGCCAGGATTGAAAATCGCCGTCGCCAGGCGCAGGTCGCGCACCGGCAGGTCGCGCAGCAGCGCGGCAACCGAGTCGCCATTGTGCCAGCGTGCGCCGGCATAGCCGCCAGCATCGCGACTTTTCGCGCGATAGAGCAGGCTGTCGCGGTTGAGCAGCCCGAGGCCGAAGCGCCGGCGCGCGACGCGCAGGATTTCCTTCAGGGCCTGCGTCTCGTCCGCGACGAAGCACAGCGACGTCACCGCAATCACGCAGTCGAAACTGCGGTCGGCGAAGGGCAGCGCCGTCATGTTTGCGACGACGCATGAAAGCGGCGGCGCCCGGCTTGCCCGCGCGTAGGCCGCGGCGGCTGGATCGAGGTCGACGCCGACCACCCGATGGCCGTCCTGCACCAAGCGCCGGCTGAAATAGCCCGTGCCGCAACCGGCATCGAGGATCGTCTCATCGGGACGAAGTGCCAACTGCCGATACAGCAGGCGGTATTCGGTCTCGCCGATCCAGCGCCCGCGAGGTGTCCGGTACCAGGCATCGTAAGCGGCAGGATCGGCCATCATGGTTCTGTTGGCACCGTCTTACGTTCGCCACCCTGTACGCCAGACGACAAGGATCTTGCGTCAGCGCTTGGCGGCCTTGGTCGCCGCATCGAAGCCGCCCTTGGTCTTCCACTCCGCGAAACCGCCCTGCAAAATGCGCACGTTGTCATACCCGGCGACGCGCAGGGCAAAACCAGCCTGGGCAGAAAGTGAGCCGGTGTTGCAGTAGATCAGCACCGACTTGTCCTTCGGGATGGTCGCGCGCTTTTCCAGCGCCTGACGCCATTCCAGATTCACCGCGCCGGGGATGTGCTCCTTGTCGAACTGTTCCTTGTCGCGGGCGTCGATCACGTAAAAGCGTGACCAATCCTCCTTGGGAATCTGCTCGGGAAAAATGGTGGCGCCGCCATAGTCGACAAACGCAAGGTAATCCTCCATGAGCTTGACGGCGTCGCTGCTGGCGTCTGCGCGGGCGTGCATGGGCGCAAGCGCAAGAATCGCGACGGCAGCGGCATGGATGATGGAACGGGCAATATTCATAGGGTTTTCCGTTTTGGGCTGAGTAAAGGAATGGTAAAGCCGGAATGGTAGAGCCGGCGCGCCGCCGCTCAGGCGTGCAATCATTTCCCCGTCGCGATACACGCGCTGTTTTCCCGTCGCGTAGGGTGCCAAGTCAAGGCGCGACGGCGCGCCATGCCTGGACGAGGCAAGCTGCGGCGGCATCGACGTCCTTGCCTGTGGTGGGAAACCCCACCGACAGCCGCACCGCTCCACGGGCGCGCGACGCCGAGCACCCCATGGCGGCGAGCACACCGCTGACTGCATCGGCATCGGAGTGGCAGGCCGATCCCACGGAAGCCGCAACCTCGGGTGTCGCTGCCAGCAGATCGCGGCCCGACAACCCAGGAAAGGAAACGTGCAGCGTGTTCGGCAGACGCTGATCCGGATGGCCATTGAGCAACAGGCCAGGTACGCCCTCGGCCAGCCGGCGGTGCAGATTGTCGCGCAGCGAAGCCAGATGTTGCGTGGCATGCGGCAGGCGGACTCGCGCCAGCCGCGCCGTCTCGCCAGCGCCAACTATCTGGGCCACGTTCTCGGTGCCAGGCCGCAGGCCATGCTCCTGATCGGCGCCGAACAGGATCGGCTTGATCGCAATGCCGCGCCTGACGTACAGCGCGCCAATACCCTTGGGACCATAAAACTTGTGCCCGGCCAGCGTCAGCAGGTCGACGCCAAGCGCAGCCACGTCGAGCGTGACCTTGCCCGCCGACTGTGCCGCATCGGTATGCACCAGGCTGCCATTGGCGCGCGCCAGCGCGGCGATCCCGGCCACGGGCTGCAGCGTGCCGACCTCGTTGTTGGCGTGCATCACCGACACCAGCGCCGTGTCGGGCCGCAGGGCGGCGCGCAGTTCATCGAGCGATATGCGGCCGAATTTATCCACCGCGAGCACGGTCAGATCCCATCCCTGCTCGCGCAAATGCAGGGCCGGCTGCATCACGGCAGGATGCTCGACGGCGCTGACGATCAAGTGGCGTTTGTGCGGCGCCATCGCGCGCGCAACGCCGAGCAGGGCCAGGTTATTGGCCTCGGTGGCGCTGCCGGTGAACACGATTTCGTCGGCTTGCGCGCCGATCAGCGCAGCCACCGCTTCCCGCGCCCGCGCCACCGCCTGGCGCGCCCGCTGGCCGTATATGTGTGACGACGACGGATTGCCGAACTGCTCCTCGATCCAGGGCCGCATGGCGGCGGACACCTCCGGCGCAACGGGCGTCGTCGCGTTGTAGTCGAGATAGATGGGGGAACTCATCGACGCGCCCCCAGATCCTGCATTTTCTGCTCGTATTCCTGTCGGTCCATCTCGCCGCGCGCATAGCGTTCCTGAACAATTTCCACTGCTGTCTGTTCGCGCGCCCGCGGCGGCGACGATTCCGCTGCCAGCCAGCGGATCAAGGTCACGAAGCCAACAATCAAAACACCAAGAAACAGGAGCATGAACACTGGACCAAGGCCCATACCCCACCAGCCGAATTCGTTAAACATGTCGTCCTCGCTTTCCGTGCCGGAGCTTCTATCGGTGACAACTCGGTCCCGCCAATACGGCGCTGACTTTGTCGAATGTCATGGTCCGTGTCATCCCAGCGCCTGGTCCAAATCGGCGATCAGATCTTCGGCGTCTTCCAATCCAATCGACAGACGCAACATGGCATCCGAGATTCCGCGTCGGGCGCGCTCCTCGGCGGGCAATCCGTGATGGGTGGTGGTACAAGGCTGCGTCACCAGGCTTTCGGCGCCGCCCAGGCTGGGCGCCAGGGCGAACAGCTTGAGCCGGTCGGCGACACGTGTCGCGGCTTCGCCGCCACCCTTGATTTCGATGGTGAGCATGCCGCCGTAGCCTTGCATCTGCGCCTTGGCGAGTTCGTGCCCGGGAAAGTCGGGCAGACCGGGAAAGTAGACGCGGGCAACTTGCGCATGGCGCGCCATGGCCTCGGCCACGACCTGGGCGGTGCGGTTCTGGCGCTCGACGCGCACCACCAGCGTGCGCAGGCTGCGCGCGAGCAGGGCCGCGGTTTCGGGTGCAATCATCGAGCCGAGGTTCTTGCGCCAGCCCCAGACCGGCATCAGAAGTTCCTTGCGGCCGGCCAGCACGCCCGCGGTGATGTCCGAATGGCCGCCGAGATACTTGGTTGCGCTATGCACGACAAAGTCAGCGCCGAGCGCCAGTGGCGACTGATTGACCGGCGAGGCAAAGGTGTTGTCGACCGCCAGGAAGGCGGCATGGCGATGGCACATGTCGGCGATGCGCCGGATGTCCAGCACTTCCAGCGTAGGGTTGGTCGGCGTTTCGAGGAAGACCAGGCCGCAACCGTCGGCGAGGCGGCTTTCGGCAAGATCGAGTTCGCTGCCCAGCAGCAGGTGGGTTCGCGTGCCGAGCATGCGGATCTGGTCGCCCAGCAGCTCCAGCGTGCCGCCATAGGCATCGCCCAGGCAGACGATGCCTGCGCGGCCATGGGCGAAGAACAGTGCGGCTTCCGCTGCCATGCCCGAACAGAAGGCCCAGGCCAGCTCCGCCCCTTCCAGGCTGGCGAGCTTGGCCTCCAGGGCCTGGATGGTCGGGTTGAGGCCATAGCGCGTATACAGGCTGCCCGGCTTCCTGCCGTCGACCACGTCGAGCAGATCGGCGGTGGAGGGGAACTTGAAGGTCGTGGTGTTGTAGATCGGGGTGTGCGGTGAACCGTGCGCATCCTCGATTTCACCGGCATGGACGCAGCGGGTGGATAGGCCTTCGTTCATCTTGTTCTCCCTCGGTTGAGTAGCTCCTTGATTTGTTCCACGATGGCCGGATCGTCGAATTCGCGACCGCCCACGGCGCGTAAGGCCAGTCGTCCCTGACGGTCGACCACATATGTGCTGGGCAGCCCATTTACCCGCCAGCGCGCCATGGCCGGCGAGTCACGGTCGAACAGGATCGGGAAATCGGTCGCGCCGGCAAAGGAAAAAGCGGTCTCCGGGTCTTCGCCGACATTCACCGCCAGCACCTCGAAATCTGCAGGCTTGAAGAGTTTGCGCACCCGGCCGAGCGATGGAAACTCCTTGCGGCAGGGCGGACACCAGGTCGCCCAGAAATTCACCAGCACCACCTTGCCGCGATAGCGGGCGAGGTCGACGAGTTTGTCATCCATGTCCGGCAAGACAAGAGTTGGCGCTGGCGGCACGCCGGGAACCGGCGACAATGCAGCGCGCTGCTGGGCTCTGGCCGAAAGCGGCAGGGCCAGCAGGGCCAGCGCGGCGAGAAAGCGGCGGCGCTCAGTCATGGGCGCAGGAAAGCCGGTGGAGAACGATTTCATGCGACCCCTTGTCGTCACGGTAGCGGGCCACGATACGGAAGCTGCCTGGCAGCGGCGATTCGAGCGTCGCCATACCCATGATCCAGTCGCCGGCTTCGAAGCTGTTCTCCGCCTGGAACTGCGCCCAGCGAAAGGCGACGCGGGCAGGCGGCAAGACGTTCGCCCGCGCCCAATCCGCATCCCATGCGACAGGCAGGCGAAGGCCCACGCTCCGCCCATCGGTGCCGATCGCCCGCCAGTCGGCAAGCTTGGTGTGCACCGAGCCGGCGCCCGCGTTGCGCATGCCAAGGGAAAAGCCGCAGGCTTGCGCATAGGGCCGGATTGCCGACTCGGTAAAACCGCGCGCAAGATAGAAGGCGGTGCGTTGCGCGGCGGTGAGCGGGTTGGCGGTCAGGGTCACGCCGCCCTGCGTGGCGTGTTGACGCCATTCGAGGTCGTCGGCGGCAAGGCACGCGCCCGCATGCATGGCCATGAAGGCGAAGATCAGCGACAAGCTGAGCGACATCGGCATAGAACCTTCCTGAATGGGTGGCGACGGGAAGTCTAGCAGCGCTCACGTAGAGGTCGCTCCAATTCAGAACTCGTAGCGCATTTGCAGATAGACATTGTCGTCGCGCGCGAGTTGTCCGAACTGACCCCAGGGCTTGCCGCCGAACAGGTTGGCGCCGACCGCACCCCAGACCCGGTCGGTGAAGCTGTAGCGCAGTTCGGGATTGACGAAGTGATCGCCGTTGCTCTCGTTGTAGGACGCATAGACGGACAGGCGCAGCGTCTGGTGCAGGAAGAACTGGGTCAGGCGTGTCGTGACGGTATGGCTCCAGCGGCGGTCGACGGGGAAACCGGCGGGCAAGGCGGCACGATAGGCGGCGTAGTCGTGCATGTACTCGGCGTAATACTGGAAGCTCAGCGAGAGGTCATCCGCCGCCTGGATCTGGTAGCCCGCCAGCAGCCTGGTCTGCGAGTTGGGCACGGTGAAGTCGCTGCCCGACCGATCCTGGCGCGAGTCGTAGTACGCCGCCTCCAGGCTGAGCACACCTTCGCCGGCACGGCCGGAAGCGCTGACGCCATAGACAGAGAGCTGCGGGTAGAAATAGTCGATCCGCGTCGGCGCGCTCATGCTGTCAGGCCGCATCGAGGGCGTACGCTGGAAGCCGCGATAGAGGTAGAGCGCAGTATCCCAGCCGGCAATATCCCGATAGACACGCAGTCCGACGTCGCCTTGTCCCGGCCGGGCAGTGCCGCGCGTCGTCACCGCGGGCATCGGGTCGTAGAGATGGAAACGCCGGGCGTCCGGAATCCGGCTTTCGCGAAACGTCGGCGACAGCACCAGTTCGAAGTTGGCGAACTCTGGATAAGCGCCGAGCTTGACCGCATCCACGCCACGCTTCAGGTAATCAAGCGGACGGCCGGCGAACAGCGCTTCATGATCCTTGGGGAAGACGTCATTGACGAAGACCAGATCACCCAGACCCCAGGTGACGATCTGCCGCCCAATACGCATGTCCCACTGGCTCGCGCTGTAGTCGACATAGGCTTCACGCAGTTCGGATTGGTCCTGGCGCCCGAGGTGATCCCAAGCGAGGTCACCTTTGGCTAGGAGCCGCCAGCCGCCACTGCTGGCATCGAGCTTGAGCTGGGCGCGTTCCTCCATCCATTTGTGGTGGCGGCCGTCAGGATTGGCGGCAACGGTGTTGAAGGCCGTGTTCTGCTGCAGAAAACCGGAAAACGTGACGTCCGCCCGCGCCAGCAGCGGAGCCAGCAGAAGCGCGACCGAGAGAGCTATCCGGGCGCCCATCACTCGAGCCACTTGCGCGGCGGCTGGCGCAGAAAGCGCTCCGAGAACAGGCTGTCTTCGATACCCACCTCATAGTCGGTGTTGGCATAACTAGCCTCGGTGCGATGGCCGGTCTGCTGGTTTTTCATGGTGCGCCGGATCACTGTGGCGTGCGCTTTCACCGTCACCACCTCGTCGGCCGTGAAGAGCTTGTAGGCAGCGCCCTTGCGGTCATACTGATCTTCCTTGAGCGGCAGGAAATTCGCCTTGTCCACCCAGGTGATCTTGTGGCCGAAATCGGCATCGCCGGTCTTCGGCGTGCTCTTGACCACGTAGCAGTCGCGCCCGCCCAACTTCTCCTCGCGTTCGATAACGTGCGTATCGTCCTCGATGTCGCGGCCCGAAACGTCCTCGTAGGTGAAATCCGAACCGACGAAACTGGAACGCTTGTCCTGCGCCGCGATGCGCTTGACCATGCTGACCGCCGGTATGAACATCCAGCGGTCGTCGTCCTTGGCCGGGTACTTGTAGGTCATGAAGCTCATGTCCTTTACGTCGGCCGGTTTGAAGAAGACCATGAAGTATTTCTGCTCGCCGCCCGCGGCGCCGAAGTTCTTGCGCAGCATGACCAATTCGCGCACCCGCTCGCCGCCGTCCTTGGCGATGAGCTTCATGGTGACGCGGGCCTTGAAGTCCTTGCCGGGATACAGGAAGGCCGCTTGCGACTTCTTCATCACTTCCTCGCCGGTGATCGCCAGCACCGGTAGCGGCAGGAGCGCCGTAACTGCCAACAGCCACAATTTCTTCATGTCGTTTCTCCGTTATCAAGTAACCAGCGCCGGCCCAGCATGATCAGCGCCGGCAACAACAGCAGCGTGAGCAGGGCCGAGATCAGCATCATCGAGACAATGAAAGCGCCCACTGCGACGTAGGGCGTCAGCGGCGCTGCCATCATCACCGAGAAGGCGGCAGCGAACAGCAGCGCATTGCGCACGATGCCCTTGCCCGGACGTGCCGCCGTCCAGGCGAGACTCTCTTGCGGCGTCTCCATGTTGGCGGCGAGTCGGCTATTCGCCGTCTCGCCATCCGCTACGGCGAGGAGAGCGTTTTTTGCTCGACCGCCTTGTAGCGCAGTTGCTTCATCAGCACCAACTTCTGCGCGTCGCTGGCGGAAGCGGCTGACGAAGTGAATCGCGAAATCCACCGCCATGCCCAGGGACAGCGTGCTCATCACCGACAGCGGCATATCGAAATCCTTGCCGACGAAGCCGACCACGCCATAAATCATCAGGATCGTCAGCAGCAGCGGAACATAGGCGATCAGCGCCCACTTCAGCGAGCGGAAGTCCAGGGCCAGGATGAGCAGCACGACAACCAGGGCCAGGCTGAAGCCCAGCACCAGGTCGCCCAGCACTTCGTCGTTCCACACCAGGTTGAACCAGGCAATGCCCGCGGGTTCGGCTTTCACCGGCAGCGGGTTGGCTTTCTGGTAGAGATCTTTCGCGGCGATCACCTGGCGCATCGCATCGGCATCCCAGGTCTTCATCTGCACCCATAGATTGGCTTGGCGGAAGGCCGGATCGACGACGTTGTTGAGGTCGGCGGGCTTGGCCGACATGCTGAACAGGAACAGGTACTGACCGACGGTATCCTTGGTATCGGGGATGACGTCGAACTTCGGATCGTTGTCGTGCAGCACCAGGTTGATGCGTTTCACATAGTCGGCAACCGAGAAGGTCTTGCCCACCACCGGCAGCTTTTCCAGATGATGCTGCAAGCCTTCCAGCCAGCGCATCGCCTCGGGACGCTTGATGAATTCCTCCTCGGTCCCGCTCACCACCAGATAACCCAGTGCCGTGCCGCCCAGCGCCTGGTTCATCGCGCTGTCGGCGATACGGATTTCGCTGCCGGGCTTGAACCAGGCCACCAGGTTGTTGTTGATGTGAATCGTCGAGGTGCCCCAGACGGAAACCGCGGCCAACGCAAGCATGACGGCCAGGGTTGCCGCCGGCTTGTTGGCGCCGAGGCTGGCGATCCGCCCCAGCGTACGCGCCAAGGGGTCGGCTTTGACGTCTTCGCCGCCCGCAGCCTTGCGCAGCTTGTCCTCCTTGACGAAGGTAAGCACGGCCGGAATAAAACTGAAGGACAGCAGGCGCAGCACCACGGTGCCGAAGGCGATCAACCCGCCAAACACCTGCACCGGCACGATGTTCATGAACAGCAGCACTGCGAAGCCGGCTGCCGTGGCCAGTGCAGTGAAGCGCACCGGCCGGCTGACGGTCGCCATGGTCTGGCGGATGGCCGCCAGCTTGTCGCCGCCTTCGCGGTAGCGGAAGTAGAACTCGTTGAAGATGTGGATGCTGTCGGTGGCGATGGCCATCAGGAATACCGGCGCCATCGAGCTCATGATATGCACCGGGAAACCGGCGCCGATCAGCAGACCGATGCTCCAGATGATGGCCACCATCGAGACCGCCATCATCGCCGCCGAGAGCGCCAGGTTGCGGAACATGAGCTGGATCGCGGCGAACATGATCATGCCGGCGATCGGTGAAAACAGCGCCATCAGCTTGAACATCTCGGCGCCGAAGGTGTCGCGTGCCACCGGGTCGCCGGCGACGTAGTAGCGCTCCGGGCCCTTTTCTTTGGCGACGATCTCGCGAATCCTGTCGGCAATCTCGGCGCCGTTGGCGCCCTTCTCCAGCGGCACGTAGATGGCCGTGGTCTTGCCGTCCTTCGAGATCACGCGGTCGATGAACAGCGGATTGCCGAACAGCGCCTTCCGTAGCGCCTCGACTTCAGCCTCTGTCTTCGGCGCAGCCGGCATCAGCGGTCCGACATTCAGCGTACCGTCCGCTGCGGTGACGTTGGTGATGGTCGTGAAGCCATTGACGTCCCGACTTGCCACGCCATCCAGCGCAAGAACGGCATCGCTGATGCGGGAAATGCGGCCAAGCGTTTCCAGGTTGAGCACCCCGGCGGCATTCTCGATGCCGACGACGATAGTGTCCTCGTAGAGCGCAAAGGTCTTGTCCACCTTGTCGTTCCAGACCCGCACGTCGGAATTCTCCGGCAGCATGTGCTTCGGATTGGTGTCGGTGCGGATTTTCGGGAACTGGGTGAGGAACAGAAGGGTCAGCAACAGCGTGCCGAAGAGTACCCATTTCGGCCTTGCGATGGAAAATTCAACCAGGGAAAACTTCATGATGTTCGCCTCGTTATGCTAAAAGCGGGACCAGAGCCAGTATTTCTCGTAGAGAACTTTGCCCATATGCCATAGGGGATTCGGGTAGCGCATGCGCACATCCGGTGTTGGTTCGGCATAGAAGTTGCCGCTGCCAACCCCCGCCATGCCGCTGCCGATTTCGAGGAAGCACATGCCGTGGCCATCGAAGCGCGCGGCCTCGCCGTGTCCGGTCCAGGCGCGGGCGATGTTCTTTGCCACCACTTGCGCCTGGCCGTTCGCGAAAACACCCGCCTTGGGCAGGGGCCGGCCCATTTTCAGCGGGATCGACGTGACGTCACCGAGTGCATAGACATTGGGGAATTGCGTTTCCATGGTTTCCCGGTCGACGCTGATCCAGCCCGAGTCGGCGCACAGCCCGGCCTGCTTGACCACGGTCGGGACACGGTGCGGCGGGACGTATAGCAACAGGTCGAAGTTGGTCGCCGCGCCGTCAGCGAAATGCAGGGTGCCGCTCTCGACCTTGGCCACCTGCCGGGCTGGAGAATAGGCGATGCCCTTCTTCTCCAGCATCATCTTGATTTGAGCGCCCACCACGGGACCGGTGACCGGCATCGGCGCAGGCTCGGCGGCATAAATGGCTACTTCCGTGCTCTGCGGAAATTTGCGCTTCTTGCAGTAAGCGTCGACCAGCATCGCCGCCTCGTAGGGCGCGGCCGGGCATTTGTAGGCAGGGGTCGCGGTCAGTACCACGATGCGGCCGCCCTTGAAGCGATCCAGTGCAGCCCGGATTTCCTCGGCGCCGGCCAATGTATAAAGATTGTGGCCGGACTCGGCAAGCCCCGGTATCGCCTCCGGCGCGTAGTCGGCACCGAGGGCCACGACCATCGCGTCGCCAATCAGGGTCTTGCCATCGACCTCGACCGACAACGCGGCGGGGTCGATGCGACGGATGTCGCCGGTAACCAGTTCGATGCCTTTGGATTTGAGCGCCGACAGCGGGCGCGTGAATGCAGCGGCGTCATTCTCACCGGTCATGTGCCACAGCAACGAAGGGGCGAAGACATGATCGCGCTCGCGCTCGACGACGACCACCCGATCCTGCGGCGGCAAGAGCTTCCTCAGGGTCTCGGCGGCAACGATGCCGCCGATGCCGGCGCCGAGAATGAGCGCAGTCCTTGCCATTAGAACACCAGCACCTTGTCAGCCCACACAGTCCATTCGGTCAGGATGTCCATGGTGCCGCGCTTCGCACCCTCGATCAGGCGTTCCTCAGCCATGCCGCGTGCATCCATGCAGGTGCCGCACACCGAAATCTCGCCTTTGCGGCGAATTACTCCGCCGAGCATGTCACCGAGGTTGTAGTAGCCCTGCGGCACCTTCTGCCCGGCGGCAGCGCAGGAAGCAGCGTCGCCCATCAGAAACACGCGGACTTCTTCATTGGCATTGAGCAAGGTACGCGCAAGACGTGCCGCGTTATAGCTGCGCTCGGTGCCATAAGGCGGGTCGTTAAGGATGAATAGATTCTTGGCCATTTCATTTACCTCCGGTCTTGATAGTGGATTTCAAAGCTTCAAACTCCTTGCGCACCTTGTCCTGATAGATCAGCCCGGTTTTGGGCTGCTTCAGGGCGTCCTCCATGTGCAGGACGTCGGCGACGATCTGGATACTCGACTGCCCGTTAGGGTCCTTGGCGTCGGCGGCGACCAGTTCCAGTCCGTAGAACACGCTGGACGCCGGCAGATTGGGCACAAGGCTGGCGGGCAGAATCTGAATCGGCACGCGATAGGTGTTGGCAATGTTGGCAATCTCGGCGGCCATCTGGACGTTAGCGTTGCAGCGGACGCCGGAAGGATCCTGGTTGACGATGGTCAGCACCTTGCGTCCGGCGCTGTCGATGGCACCGGAAACCGGCAGGGATCGATTTGCAAATGCTGTCGGTGCGGCGCCAAGCACAAGCAATAGCAGAAATGCCTTGATGCATTTCATGAGCTGCCTCCCTCTTTTGGATAACAATCTAATGATCGTTGGAGTAATCTAGTCCATGCCAGAGGAGATTGTCAAGACATTCTTCAAATTAATTGACACTTGATCGGTAAAATATTAGATTGATTGTCATGAACGATTCGAGACGCATCAAAGACTTGCTCTACGAACAGGTGGCCCGCATCGGCAAGGCGGCATGCAGCCCGAAGAGACTGGAGTTGATCGAATTGCTGTGCCAAGGCGAAAAGACTGTGGACGCGCTGGCGCGGGAAGCGGCCATGAGCATGAAGCTCACCAGCGCACACTTGAGAGAGTTGCGCGCCGCGCGGCTTGTCGAAACCGAGAAGCACGGCAAGTACGTGATCTACAGGATCGCAAACCGTGCAGTGGCCGATTTCTGGGTGGCGATCCGGTCACTCGCCGAGGACCGATTGGTGGAGTTGCGCCTGGTCATCGAACAGATGGTCAGCCACCCGAAGGAACTGGCACCTCAGGATCGCGACAGTTTGGTCAAGATGGCGCGAAAAGGCGACGTGGTGGTACTCGACGTTCGACCCTCTGATGAGTTTCTCGCCGCGCACCTGCCGTTTGCACGCTCGATACCGCTCGACGAATTGAAGCTACGGCTTTCGGAACTGCCAAAGGGAAAAACGGTAGTCGCGTATTGTCGCGGCCCGTATTGCCTGATGGCGCGCGACGCCGTGGAACTGCTGCGCAAGAAGGGCTACGACGCGCTGCGACTGCCGGAAGGTGTGGCTGAGTGGGGTATTGCGCCGGTAAGGTGAGGCAAGGTCGGTGCCGGCCAGACGGCAATTCTGGCCGACTGCGTGCTAGGCGGAAATCAGCCGGCGCGCTTCGACAAGAAAGTCCTGGGCCTTCGACTCGTCTATGGTCAGCTTGGCCAGTTTGGCAGCACCCTCGGCGGCGGACAATAAATCCGTGCCTGCAGCGGCGGCCTTTTCCAGCTTGAGCACAACGGGGCCGGCATGCTTTTCGAATACCCTCTCGGCGAGTGCTATCAGGCTCTGCGCCGGAGACGATCCAGGCGGTGACGCCACACCGCTTGCAGGAATGGCTGGTGCAAGTGCAGGATTCGCCGCGCCGGCGACCGACGCGATCAGTCCATATTCGATGAGGGGGACAAACACATCCCCCATCTGCTCCGGCGCACAGCCGACCATCTTCACGAACGAACCGAGAGTGTTCTTGCCGTCGATGACGATCAGGAGGTTGCGTTGCCCACGCGTCAGATCGAGCGCGCGCGCCTTGATCTCCCCTACGCCCGCCTCGGTGCGAGCGTAGACTTCTTGCAGATCAGCCATACCCCGCCTCCATCAGGCGGATAGTTCCCTAATGATGCCGTAAATGAGGCGGATGGTAACCAGAACGTAGATCGCCCCAAAAAACAGGATCAGGGAAACAATGATGCGCAGGGTCTCGACCGGCATCGTGGCAAGAAATGGCAATATCATATATCCGGCGGCAAACAGCACCACCAGCAGGATCATCACGTTCCAGCTCTTGCCCACCACACCGCCGCTGATCTGGGATTTCAGGCGGAGCACCTGGAACAGGTTGATCAGCATGATGAGAACCGCGCCCAATCCTATGATGGTAATCATGTCGAGTTGCATAGTCTTCTCCTTTCTGATCCGCGCGCCAGTCAGCGAGCGTCTTTCTTTCCGCCAGAGGTCGCTACCAGAGCCTTACGAATCGCTTCGGGCGAATCCATGATCTTCATGAAGCTGTTTTGGCCAGTCATTTTTAAATCGGGAAAGCTCAGCGCAATTCGGAAACGTGCGTACAGGGCAATCACCTTATTGCCCGTCACCAGGATTTCGTATGGCAGGTGCATCGAAGACTTGATATCTCCGAAATCAATCACCCCCATGATGTACTTGTCATCCATGTACTTGTCGTCACCCGTCCCTTTCATCGCAACACCAAACACGGACTCCTTCTTGCCTGGAACGTCGAGGCGGTAGACCTTGGTCACCCCTCCCTTGCTGACAGCCAAATTGGCCTCGACCGCCTTCAATGCTTCCTCGTGACTGCCGTACTCGGCGAGTTCGCTGGGCTCGTCGAAATACTCCATGCCAAACATGTAATGATACTTACGCAGTTGGCTGGCAGTCAGTCCTTTTGCACCGAACTCGTCCACCTTGCCCAGCGCCGCCTGTAGTTTGGCCGCCGTATCCTTCAGTTCGCCATTCATGCGATAGCCATTGGCCCAGTAGGGTGGATTGGTGTATGAAACCTGCACGGCATCATTGACCTTGGTCACTGCGATGCGCTGGGCCACGCCGAATCCGCCATGCTCCGACATTGCCGCCGTGTTCTTCATTTCGTCGTTGGTTACCACGATGATCGTCGCCTCGGGGTAGGGCGAATAGCTGCCTGCCACCGTAAAGCCCGCCTTGGTCAACGCGGCCTTGGCCGCCTCGACTTTCTGTGCCGCGTCGCCTGCGCCTTTCGAGGCCAGTACGAAAGGCTTCAGTACGGCCTCCTGGGCAAAGGCGACAGTGGCGCTGAATGCCAGGACCAGCAAACTCATACTCTTCCAGATTTTGGACATATATATCTCCCTTGGGATTCTGTGTTTTTGGAATTTTGGAAACAGCAAGGGCTGAAAGCGTTGCCGCTTTCAGCCCTTTTTGTGAATCTAGTGCATTCGACGATCTCAGCCGATTAGAACTTCATCCCGTAAGCGATGCCCAAGGAGTTCTGATACATCTTGATGGTTTCGGTGCCACCTACGCCAAAGTAAGGATTTGTGGCACCAGAAACTGAATTTTCCTTGGCATGCATATAAGCCACCGTAAGCTCTGAATCCTTGGTTACGCCATAGGTCATACCCAAAGTGTAGTGGTCAGTCACCACGCCAGGCGCCAGAATATTGAAGGTCTGCTCGCCCGATTTAACCGGATTGCTGCCCTTGTTAAAACCAGCCCGTAGCGTCAATTTGTCATTGTATTTATATTCGACACCCAACTTCACGACGTCAACATTGGACCAGCCAAATCCCAGACCCTCGCTATTGCCAAGTTGAAACGGACTTCCGGCGACAGTAGCTGCTGGGAATGAGGCTACGGCGGAATTTGCAACGGATTTGACTTTCGAATATTGAATATGTTGGTAATCCAGCGCGATCGTCACGGCCGGGGTAGCCTTGAATGCGACACCCAAGTTCCAGTTCGCCGGGATATCGAAATCGCCCTGTTCCGCTAATAGGCCAGCGTATCGGCTGAACTTGCTCATGTTGATTTCAGGAGAATAGGCTGCACCCAAGGTAACACTATCCGTAACCTTGCCCTGCCAACCCAGCCTGATGCCCCAACCAGTGGAAGAGTCGTGCCCTTGATTGAAGAGCTTGGTTGCGTCTGAAGAAAGGCCAGCAAAGGCTTGGAGCCCATTCTCACTAAAGCGCTGGTAGACAAACAAGGGCGATACACCAATGGCGTTGCTTGCATTTATCTTGTAAGCGAAGGTTGGCGCAACGATGAGCTGCTCTAGATTGACGCCCAATTTTCCAGCGCCACAAAGAGGATTACTGGCAGGCGCGCCAAGGCCACACTGGTTGGCAGCCACGGAGGTACCGCTCGCATAATCGGTATTCATACCGCCGTTACCATAAACAGTAATACCCAGCGACATTTTTTCGCCCAGCATCATGTTGTAGCCAAATTCCGGCACCAGAAAATTATTGCTGCTGCTGGCTTCATCAAAAGAAGCGCCACCACCTGATCGGCTTGCGCCGCGCTTCGGACTGAACCAGTCGATGCCGACATCCAGTCGATCACCGGCAAACACCATGCTGGCCGGGTTGTTCGCGCCACCCATGGCGTCGCTCGCCGTAGCAGTCGCGGCGCCGGCCATGCCCTTGGCCTTCATCCCATAGCCATGTGAAAAATACCCGTTGGTGGCAAATGCCGAACCGGATGCCGCGGCAATAGCCACAAGTACTGCGATCTTTTTCATTTTCATCACGATCTCTCCCTGAGAGGGTTTAATTAATTTCAACAAGTTAGAGTTGTAAGCTAAAGTGATTCACTAAGTCCAGACGAACAGCATCGTCGTCCGAACTACTGTCGCATTCTTGCTACATAAACAGGCTGACGTCAGCTTGCTGTGCGACAGGCAGGAAGGTCGCTGCGCCGGCGTAATCGAGGCCGCCGATGAAATCGTCGTGGCTGAAACCGAACAGATCGACGGTCATCTGGCAGGCGATGAACTTGACGTCCGCTTCCTGCGCCAGGCCTCGCAATTCCTCGATGGTGGCAACACCGTTGTTCTTGATGGTCTGCTGCATCAGCATCGTGGCGACGGTCTCGAAACCCGGTACGCCGGCCTGGATGATGTTGGGAATATTCCAGTTGATGCCCTTGAACCAATCGGGACCGAACGGCATTTTCATCGGCATGCCGGGGTTGCCGAGCGGGCTCACCTTGAGGTCGGAGACATCCTTCTTCAGCAGGTTCAAACCATAGAAGGTGAAGAAGATCGAAACGTCCCAACCCAGCGCTGCAGCTGTCGAACCAAGAATGAAGGGCGGATAGGCCCAGTCCAGCGTACCGCGGGTGGCGATGATGGCCATCGACGGCGTTTTTGATTCTTCGCGCTGGCGCAATGCTTCTTCGAGCTTTTGCGGCAGCAACTCTTCCAGGCGGCGATTGACGAGTTCGTCGATACTGGCTATTTCCGGGATAGCGCCCATGGGTTTCCTCCTGGTCGAGATGACCAACATGTTTGATGATTAAATAAATCGCACTGCAGCAACCAGATGATTTTTTCTATGCCCCTATAGCGAACGGTAATTCGTTGAGCATTGAAAAGTACCGCAGGGACGCATAGCGCTGGCACTACCACTACGACGACATGCGCCCTGCTGCGACCGAGACAAAATAGCCTACCCTCGGCAGGCCTTCCCACTCAAGCGCCGTAGGCTACTTGCGCTTCATGAAGAATTCGAATTCCTTGTCCTTCTCGGCGCTGGCAAGCAGTTCATTGCCCGTCTGCTTGGCAAACGCGGCGAAATCCTTAACCGAGCCGGGATCGGTGGCGATGATGCGCAGCACCTGACCCGATTGCAGTTCGGCCAGCGACTTCTTGGCGCGCAGAATGGGGAGCGGGCAGTTCAGGCCGCGGGCGTCGAGTTCCTTGTCGAAGTTCATGTTCTCTTCCTCTCTCTTGACTTGGTTATGGTGGTACGGACTTGGTACTTTAGCGATTGATAATATACATAAAGTCCCCTCGCGACAACAGGTCTTAGGCGATGGACTGGTAATACAGGTTCTGCGGGTGGTTGGCCTGGGCGAAGAAGAACCAGCGCTCGGCCAACAAACCGAAGTACTGGATGACAAAGGCCGCCACCAGCAGCCCCAGGGTGCCTTGCATGCCGGACACCAGCAGCAGCAGCGGCAATGGAAACACGGTGAGCATGAAGAACCACTTTATGCCGCGCAGCACGGCAACCGGCTGGCCATGAAAGAACTCGCGTGTGTTGAAACTGCCGCCCATGAAGCCCTGGGTCTTTTGCACTATCCGCGGATGCTTGATGCCGATCGCGGTCTGCAGTGTCGACTTCGGCTTCAACCGTGCATTGCGATACAGCGAGGCGCTGCGACCAACCAGGCCGAGCAGGGTGATGATCGCCGCCCAGCCCGCCAGGAAACTCACCAGTTCCGGTGCGGTGAAGGCGGCAAATGCCGCGGCCAGAGAAAAGCCCGAGGCGCCGCCGAGCAGGACGTAATTGATGACCGTCAGCGGCGAATGCCATTCGGCGAGAAACTTCAGGCAGGCATAAATCATGGCGGTGCAGAGGAATAGCGCAAACGCGAGTACCGTTCCTGCCACGCCGAGAATCGCCGTGGGATCAAGCGGCAGCTCGCCGGGCAGGGTCATCAGCAGCGGATGCCAATCAAGCCAGTGCGCCAGGCCATACAGGAACACCACGCCCATGAAGGCCGGCAGCACGATCACTTCGCGCGACAGCCAGGAGGTCCGCCACTTGGTCGCGGTGCGCCAGGCACGCTCGGGATGGCCCAGATGGAAGAAGGAGGCGATGAGGCCGGCAACCAGCAGCACTAGCGCCAGAAGGCTGCCCTGACCGTAGAAGGCATGGGCATCCGGCTGCGGCAGCAACTTGAAGGCAGCATAGGTCTGCGCGGTGAACAGGGCGAGAAACAGCCCCTGGGCGGCGCCGATCAGGGTGGTCAGGAATATGACTGAGAAAGCCGGATGCATTTTGTGTTCGCTTACCAGGTGGTGACGTCGTCGAGCGTCGGCTCGCTCATGGCCGGCTTGGGCAACTGGCGATCGACCTTGAGCGGATTGTCGGCGCGCTCGAGCTCGTCATCGTGGATCTTGATGCGGGTCTTGCGCCGCGGCAGATAGTGATTGGCGGGGTGCGTGCCCCACTCCGGCATCAGCGGATAGCCACCGCTTTCGCGGATCGCGATCGACACCGCCGATTCGGGATCGTGAACATCGCCGAAAAGGCGTGCCGAGGTGGGGCAGGCCATGACGCAGGACGGCTTGCGATCGGCCTCGACCATGGAGGTGTCGTAAATGCGATCGACGCACAGGGTGCATTTCTTCATCACCCGCTGCTGCTCGTCGAGTTCGCGCGCACCGTAGGGGCAGGCCCAGGAGCAATACTTGCAGCCGATGCACTTGTCGTAGTCGACGAGAACGATGCCGTCTTCCTTGCGCTTGTAGGAAGCCCCGGTCGGGCATACCGGCACACAGGGCGGATCCTCGCAATGCAGGCAGGATTTGGGGAAATGCACCGTCTCGGTGTTGGGAAATTCGCCGACCTCGAAGGTCTGCACACGGTTGAAGAAGGTTCCCGTCGGATCGGCGCCGTAAGGATTCTGATCGACCATCGGCCCGGCGCTACCAGCGGTATTCCATTCCTTGCAGGAGGTCACGCAGGCCTGACAGCCGACGCAGACGTTGAGGTCGATGACCAACGCAAGCTGGGTCATAGCGAGCACTCCAGACTGGCCAACTGCGTCATTTCGGCTTGACTCCGAGGAACGCAAGGATGCTGCTGCGCGTCTTCATTCCCGGGTAGGGCTTCATGGTCGCGAACTGCGGCGAGGTTTGTTCGGGTTCGCCGGCCTCGGCCTTGCTGATTTTCACCCGCACGTCGTACCACGCCGCTTGTCCGGTAATCGGGTCGGAGTTCGAAATGCGCGTGGAACCGGCACTGGGCAGTTCTTCAGAAATCAGATGGTTGAGCAGGAAACCCTTCTGCGATTCATTGGCATCGGGCATCAGGTTCCACGCCCCCGCCGCCTTGCCGATCGCATTCCAGGTCCACACGGTACCGGGCTCCACCGCTTCCGAGTGACGCGCCATGCAGCGCACCTTGCCCCACTGCGATTCGACCCAGATCCAGTCGCCGTCGGCGATGCCCTGCTGACGCGCGGTCAAGGTATTGACGTAGAGGTAGTTGTGGGTGTGGATCTGCCGCAACCAGGCATTCTGCGAATCCCAGGAGTGATACATCGCCATTGGCCGTTGCGTCACGGCGGCCAGAGGGTACTTGTGCTTGTCGGTGACCTGCGCTTCGAGCGAATCGTAGTAGAAGGGCAGCGGATCGAAATAGGTTTCGATGCGCTTCTTCAAATGCTCCGGCGGCTTGCGCGTCAGACCCTTGCCCTGTGCGGCAGTGCGGAAGCGCTGCAGGACTTCGGAATACAGGTGGATCAGGATCGGCTCGCCATAACGCGTGATGCGGTTGCGTTGCGACCATTCGAGGTAGCCCTTGTTCCAGTTGCGCATGTACTGGTAGGACTTGGGCAGCTCATAGTGGAACACGCAGTTGTTCTTCTGATACATCTCCCACTGGTTCGGGTTCGGCTCGCCGCGCAGGGACTTCTCGCCGCCCTTGCCGCGCCAACCGGCGAGAAAGCCGATGCCGGAGCCCGGCTCGGTCTCGTAGTTGACGATGAAATCGGGGTAGTCGCGAAACTTCCGCTCACCGGCCGGCGTGACGAAAGCCGGCAGCTTCAGGCGCGTGCCCAGTTCGATCAGCACTTCCTGGAAGGGCTTGCAGTCCCCCGAAACCGGCACCACAGGAATCCGCACGGAGTCGACCGGGCCGTCGAACTCGGAAATCGGCCGGTCGAGCATGGACATCACATCATGGCGTTCCAAGTAAGTCGTGTCCGGCAGGATCAGGTCGGCATAGGCCGTCATCTCGGAGTGGAAGGCGTCGCAGACGACGAGGAAGGGAATCTTGAATTCCCCATTCTCATCCTTGTCATTGAGCATCTGCCTGACCTCGGCAGTGTTCATGGTCGAATTCCACGACATGTTGGCCATGAAAATCAGCAGCGTGTCGATGCGGTAGGGGTCGCCGCGCCAGGCATTGGTGATGGCGTTGTGCATCAGGCCGTGCACCGAGAGCGGATATTCCCAGGAAAAAGCCTTGTCGAGGCGCACCGGACTGCCATCGTCATTGACGAACAGGTCATCGGGATCGGAGGGCCAGCCCAAAGGCATGCCATCAAGCGGACGATTGGGCTGCACGCCGCGCGGATCATTGGGCGTGCGTGCGCAGGGCGGAATCGGGCGCGGGAACGGAGCCTTGTGGCGGAAGCCGCCGGGCCGGTCGATGGTGCCCAGGAGCGACATCAGGATCGCCAGCGCGCGTATGGTCTGGAAGCCGTTGCTGTGCGCCGCCAAGCCGCGCATGGCGTGAAAGGCCACGGGGTTGCCGGTCACCGTGTCGTGTTCGTTGCCCCAGGAGTCGGTCCAGGCGATCGGCAGTTCTATCTTCTGGTCGCGCGCGGTGACGCCCATCTCATGCGCCAACTGACGAATGACCTCGGCCGCAATGCCGGTGATCTGGCTCGCCCATTCCGGCGTGTAGTCCTTGACCCTTTCCTGCAGCAACTGGAAGGCCGGCTTCACCCGCGTGCCATCCCTCAAGGTGAATTCGCCGAGCAGGTAGGGATCGGCGTCTGCTTCGTGCGTCACCACCGCGCGGTTGGTGTTGCGGTCCCACCAGAGCTTGTCCTGCGGCTCGTAGCAGGCTTCCTCGGTGGGCACTTCGGTGCGCACGAAAAAGCCGAACTCGTCGTTGCTCTCGCTGACATTCACCAGTTGCCCGGCGTTGCTGTACTTGACCAGAAAATCCCGGTCGTAGAGTCCGGTGGCAATGATCTCGTGAATGATTGCCAGCAGCAGTGCGCCATCCGTGCCGGGGCGGATCGGCACCCATTCATCGGCAATCGCCGAGTAGCCGGTGCGCACCGGGTTGATCGAAATGAAGCGACCGCCATCGCGCTTGAATTTGGACAGCGCGATTTTCAATGGATTCGAATGGTGATCCTCGGCCGTGCCGATCATCACGAACAGCTTGGCACGATCGAGGTCGGGCCCGCCGAATTCCCAGAACGAGCCGCCTATCGTGTAGATCATGCCGGCTGCCATGTTCACCGAACAGAAGCCGCCGTGCGCGGCGTAGTTGGGCGTGCCGAACTGGCGCGCGAACATGCCGGTCAGCGCCTGCATCTGGTCGCGGCCGGTGAACAGGGCAAACTTCTTGGGATCGGTCGCGCGAATTTTGCCCAGACGCTCGGCCAGGGTGGCGAAGGCCTCGTCCCACTCGATCTCTTCGAAATCGCCGGCACCGCGCTCGGCCCCGGCCTTGCGTTTCAGGGGCTTCAGCAGGCGTGCCGGGGAATACTGCTTCATGATGCCCGAGGAACCTTTGGCGCAGATCACGCCCTTGTTCAGCGGGTGATCCGGATTGCCGTCGATGTAGCGCACCACGCCCTCGCGCAGATGCACCCGGATGCCGCAGCGGCAGGCGCACATGTAGCAGGTCGTGGTCTTGACTTCCTGGAGCGGAGAAATTGTTGCCGTGGCGTCTTGCATTAAGGGAAGTCGTCGCGAGTCCGGGAAAGCTACATTAGAAGGTCTCGATATTCTGACGATAAGGCCGGTTCGGGCACAAGGGGATAATTTCTATTTTTCGATAAGCAACAATGATTGCCCGGGTTCAGCCGCTCGCTGTAGAGTAGCCGGCCCGCGTTGATGCGTGCAGAACCCCGCCCGAAGGCGAAAAGCCATGAATATTCCAGACTTCACCGATAGCGAATTCCAGCTGGTCAACCAGATCCTGTTGGAACGTTACAGCCGCCTGGTTCCGTTGCAGGCGGCCGACGTCGAGCTGCAGCTCGATCCGGCAAGCGAGACGCTGACGACCTGCCCCTCGCTTTACTGGAACGAGCTGGGTGCCGAATTCATCGTCAGCAAGCTGGCGGACCAGCGTTTCCGCTGTCAATTCTTCTATTCGGCCGATGAACAGTTCGGCACCGGTCGCGACTTCTATGACAATCTTGGCGATTGCGTGACCAATCTGCTGCAGATTCAGGCCGACCACCACGCCACGCGTTCGTCGTCCTTGACCGAAACGCTCGGCAACAAGACCCCGCCGCAGGACGAGGACTACCACGGCCCGGTCATCATATGACGCTAGAAAGAGCACGCCAGCTGCTCGGTACTCAGATCAGTTTCGGCGGCGGCTACAACCGCAACGGCGCGCGCCTGATCCTGGCCGAGGTGGCCAGGGAGCACGGCCAGGAGGCCGCAGATGCGCTGATCCGCGAGCTGGGTCTCGAACAACTTTTCGGCTTTACGCCGGGCCAACCCCTATGAAGATCTGCATCCTCTCGGACAGCCACGACCGCGGACCGATGATGGCGGCGGCAGTCGCCACAGCCAAAGCCGAAGGTGCAGAGGCAGTCATCCACTGCGGCGACATCATCGGCGGCAACACCCTGAAGGCATCGCTCAAGCACGGCCTGCCGATCCATGCCGTGCACGGCAACAATCTCGGCGACCCGGTATCCATCGCGCGCATCGCCTGCCATTCGGAAGGCCAGTTGCACTATCACGGACAGGATGCAGCCATCGAACTCGGCGGACGGCGCATCTTCCTGACCCATTACCCCCACATCGGTCATGGCATGGCCTGCACCGGCGACTATGATCTGGTCTGCTGTGGCCACAGCCACGAAACGGAAATTCGCCAACAGGCCAATATCAAGGGCGGCCTGACCTGGTTGGTCAATCCGGGTACGGTAGCGGGTCTCGGGGCACCGACCGCAACCTGGATATTCGGCGACCTGGCGACGCTCAAATTCGAGATTCGTGAACTGGCTCCGGAGTCCGCGACGAAGCAATAGATCGATCCCTGCCGGGGCCGCTGCCGCTGCAACTTGTCGCATTCAGCTTTTCTATTGGAACATTGGAAGATTGCACAGGTCGTAACCGCTGCAGTCGATAAAATTCGCGGCACTCAAGAACATTAATCCCGGGAGCTCGATGTGACGGCTTCAATAGCAACCAACCAGACGATCTTGGTCGTCGGCGGCGGCATCAGCGGCATGACGGCGGCCCTCGAAGCCGCGGAGTGCGGCAAGCAGGTGATCCTGGTCGAAAAGGCTCCCGTTCTGGGCGGCCGCACGGCAAGGCTGTACCGCTACTTTCCAAAGATGTGCCATCCGACCTGCGGGCTGGAAATCAACCTGCGGCGCCTCAAGCAGAACCGCAACGTGCGCCTGATGACCATGACCGAAGTCACCGCCGTCTCCGGCAGCCGTGGCGACTACACGGTGACGCTGAAGGTGGCGCCGCGCTTCGTCAATGAAAACTGCACCGCCTGCGGCAAATGCGGCGAGGCCGTCTCCGCCGAAGTGCCGAACCCGTGGAACTACGGCCTGGACAAGATGAAGGCGGCCTACCTGCCGCACAACATGGCCTATCCGCAACGCTATGTGATCGACCCCTCGATCGTCGGCACGCCCGAGGGCGAGAAGGCCAAGGCGGCCTGCCCGGTCGGTGCCGTCGATCTCGAGATGAAGGAGGAAATCGTCACGCTGCAAGTCGGTGCCGTGATCTGGGCCACCGGCTGGCGCCCATACGACGCCAACAAGATCCAGCCTTATGGCTACGACCGCTTCCCCAACGTGATCACCAGCCTTGAATTCGAGCGCCTGGCCGATCCGCAAGGCCCCACCGGCGGCAAGATACTGCGCCCTGGCGACGGCAAGGAGGCGAAGAACATCGCCTTCATCCAGTGCGCCGGATCGCGCGACGAAAACCACCTGCGTCACTGTTCGCGCATCTGCTGCATGGCGTCGCTCAAGCAGACCCAGTACGTGCGCGAAGCTTATGGCGATGCAGGCAAGTCGACCATCTACTACATCGACATCCGCGCCATCGACCGCTTCGAGGATTTCTACCAGATGGTGCAGAAGGACGCTACCGTCAGTTTCGTCAAGAGCAAGGTGGCGAAGATCGTCGAGAACCAGGAAAACGGCAACCCGATCCTGCACGGCGTCGATACCGAGGGTTACCACCGCTACGCCACCGAGCATGACCTGGTGGTGCTGGCCGTGGGCATGGAACCCGAGATCACCGGTGTGAAACTGCCCGACGACATCATCCTCGATTCCTCGAACTTCATCGAGGGCAGCAAGGACGGCGGCATGTTCGGCGCCGGCTCAGCAGCCAGCCCGCTCGATGTCAATCGTTCGGTGCAAAGCGCGACGGCCGCATCGCTGCACGCGATCCAGATCGTTAACAAAACAGCCAGAGCGGAGGCATAGAAATGGCTGACAACAAATACGCCGCATATATCTGTTCCGGCTGTGGCATCGGCGATGCCATGAAGGTGCCGCAACTCGAGGCCATTGCCAAGAAGGAAGGCAAGATGGCCATCGTCAAGAGTCATCCCTTCCTGTGCAATGCCGAAGGCGTGCAGATGATCAAGGACGACATCGCCAACGAGGCCGTGACGCATGTCTGCATCGGCGCCTGTTCCCGTCGCTCCAAGACCGAGGCCTTCCAGTTCGACGGTGTCGCCATGTCACGCGCCAATCTGCGCGAAGGCGTGCTGTGGGTGGTCACCGCCGGCAAGGACCATGATGAAGTGCGCCAGGAAATGGCCGCCGACTACATCCGCATGGGCTGCGCCGAACTCAAGAAAATGACCCCGCCGGCAGGCAACGCCAAGGAAAGCTCGAGCAAGCGCATCCTGGTCGTCGGCGGCGGCATGTCGGGCATGACCGCGGCTCTGGAAATTGCGGCGACCGGCTACGAGGCGGTGCTGGTCGAAAAGACCGGAGCGCTGGGCGGCATGGCGGCGCAGCTATGGAAGCGCCAGCCCTTCAAGGAACCCTATTCGCAAGCGGAGGAGACCGGCGTGGCCGAAATGGCCGCGGAGATTGCCGGCAACCCGAAGATCAAGCTGCACCTGAACTCGACCATCGCCGAAACTTCAGGCGCGCCCGGTCGGTTCAAGATCCAGATCGCCCAGGAATCGGGAACCGTGTCGGAGGAAATCGTCGGCGCCATCGTGCAGGCGACGGGCTTCACCACCTACGACATGGCCAAGCTGCCTGAACTGGGTGGCGGTCAGCCCAACGTGGTCGACCAGGCCGGGCTCGAAGCCCTGGCCATGGCCGCCAAGGGCGGTGCGATCAAGCGCGCCGACGGCAAGGAAGTGAAATCGGTGGTCTTCGTCCAGTGCGCCGGCCAGCGCGATGCGACCGGCACGCACCTGTCCTACTGCTCCGGCCACTGCTGCGGCACCAGCATCAAGCAGGCGAACTATTTCAAGGACCAGAACCCCGACATCGACACCGTGGTCATGTACCAGGATCTGCGCGTGCCGGGCATGGGCGAGGATTTCTACCGCAGTGCGCAGGAAAAGGGCGTGATCTTCACCAAGGGCAAGGCCAGCAAGGTCACTGGCGGCGACAGCTGCAGCGTGACCTTCAAGGACCTGATCCTCGACGAAGAAAACACCATCGCCGCCGACCTGGTGGTGCTGGCGACCGGCCAGGTGCCGAACGCCGGCGTCGACCTCGAAGCCTGGAACCCCGTGGTGACCGCTGCCGATGGTGGCGACGCGGCGGCCAAGGCCGCGCGCGACGAGATGAAGACGATTTCGATCCTCAATCTCAACTACCGCCAGGGCCCGGACCTGCCGCAGTTCAAGCATGGCTTCGCCGACTCGCACTTCATCTGCTTCCCCTACGAGACACGCCGCACCGGCATTTATGCCGCCGGCCCGGTGCGCAGGCCGATGGACATCCTGCAGGCCACCGACGACGCCACCGGCGCCGCGCTGAAGGCGATCCAGGCCGTCGAGAACGCTTCCCTCGGCCGCGCCGCGCATCCGCGCTCGGGCGACCTGTCCTTCCCCACCGCACGCCTCGAAGGCTGCACCCAGTGCAAGCGCTGCACGGTGGAGTGCCCCTTCGGCGCGATCGATGAGGACGAAAGGCGTTTCCCGGTCTTCAACGAGGAGCGCTGCCGCCGCTGCGGCACCTGCATGGGCGCCTGCCCGGTGCGCGTGATCTCCTTCGAAAACTACTCCTGCGACACCGTCGGCAGCCAGGTCAAGGCGGTCGAGGTGCCCGACGAGGACGAAGAGAAGCCGCGCATCCTGGTGCTGGCCTGCGAGAACGACGCCTACCCTGCGCTCGACATGGCGGGCATGGCGCGGCTGACCCACTCGGCCTTCGTTCGCGTCATTCCGGTGCGCTGCCTCGGTTCGGTGAATACCATCTGGATCACCGACGCACTGAACGCCGGCTATGACGGCGTGATGATGATGGGCTGCAAGAAAGGCGACGACTACCAGTGCCACTTCGTCAAGGGCTCGGAACTCGCGCACTACCGCATGAGCAAGATCGGCGACACGCTGACCCAGCTCGGCCTCGAACCCGAACGGGTGCAGACGCAGGAAGTCGCGATCACCGACAACGCCCGCGTGGTCAAGCTGATCAACGACTACGTCGCCGAACTCGAGAAGCTCGGCCCCTCGCCCATGAAGGGCTTCGGCTGAGCCAGGAAATGGAGACGCGATCAATGACAAACAACGCAACTGCGGCCAATCAAGCCGCGAATTCGGGCGCACTGGAACGCTACCGCAACAACTTCCTCAAGGAAGTCGAAGCCAACGTCGAAGAAGGCCACATGGTCAAGATGTGCATGCAGTGCGGCGTCTGCGCCGGCTCCTGCCCCTTCGGCCCCGACTGGGAACATTCGCCGCAGAAGATCTTCATGATGATCCGCGCCGGCAAGCGCGACGAAGTGCTCGGCTCCGACTCCATGTTCATGTGCACCTCCTGCTACAACTGCATGGTGCGCTGCCCGCGCCAGTTGCCGATCACCCACATCATGCACGGCCTGGCCAACTACGCGCATCGCCTCGGCATCGCGCCCAAAGGCCAGCCGACGCGCGAGTTCGCCACCCTGTTCTGGAACAACGCGATCAAGAAGGGTCGCGTCAATGAACTGACCCTGACCCTGCGCCACTACTTCCGGGGCGGGCTGGTTTCCGGCATCAAGGAAGCGCTGGGCATGCAGAGCATCGGCCTCGGCCTGTTCCTGGCCAAGCGCCTCAATCCCATGGAAATCTTCGGTGGTCACGCGATCAAGGATCTCAAGGGATTCCACGCCATCATCGCCAAGGCCAAGGAAATCGAGGATCGCAAGAAGGGCTTCAGCGCCTGAGGAGGCAAGACAAATGGCAAAGAAAGAATACGCGTTCTATCCCGGCTGCTCCTCGCAGCTCAAGGCCTCGGCCTCGAACTACCTGGTCTCGACCAACGCCATGTGCAAGGCGCTCGACGTCAAGCTGACCGAGATTCCCGACTGGAATTGCTGCGGCGCCTCGGTGGGCTACTGCGAAGGCGGCGAATTGCCGCGCATCGCGATCAATGCACGCAACTTCGCCCAGGCCGAAACCCATCTGCCGGGGCAGGACATCGTCGCCACTTGCGCCGCCTGCTGGCTGGGCGCCCGTGAATCCAAGGAACGCCTCGATGGCTCGGCGCAACTGATGAAAGAGACCAACGAGGCTCTGGCCGCCGCGGGACTGCACTACAGCGGCGGCGCGAATGTGCGCCACATGGTCGAAGTGCTGATCGAAGACTTCGGCTACGAAGGCCTCAAGCAACCGATGAAGAAGTCGCTGGAAGGCATCAAGTTCGCCGGCTATGTCGGCTGCCAGACCAACCGGCCGTTCGGCATAGACGGGGAATCCTTCGAGAACCCGCTGTACCTCGACAAGATGGTCGAGACCTTCGGCGGCGAAGCGCTCAAGACCTACGACCAGAAGGTCACCTGTTGCGGTGGCGCGCTGGCGTTCTCCGAGCCGGAGAAAAGCCAGAAGCAGATTCGCGACATCGTCGAATCGGCCTACGACCACGGCGCCGAAATGATCGTGACGCCCTGCCCGCTGTGCCAGGCCAACGTCGAGGTCTATCAGTCGGAAATCAACAAGAAGCAGGGCACCAAGTTCAACATGCCGGTGCTCTACTACTCGCAGTTGATGACCGTCGCCTATGGCGGCTCGGCCAAGGATGCGGGCCTCAACGGTCAGCTGATCCGCGCAGAAAAGCTGGAAAAGATCGCCGGCAAGTAAGCCACAAAGAGTTGGCGCTGACACCACGGCGACGAATCGCCGTGGTGTCAGCGCCAACTTTCATCTTGAGTCAGTCGAAGCCTTCGTCACCTTCGGATTCGGCTTCCATGGCGCGCTTCTTGGCCGCCTCACGCTCTTCGATCAGGCGTTTTTCCTGGACCTTGGCCAGACGCTCCTGGGCTGCCTCGGCATTCAGCGCGATACTCTCTTCGCCGAACAATACCTGACGCAGGAAGCGGAAGGCGAATTGCAGCAGCGCGACGTCATCGGCGAGCAGGACATCCTTTTCCGCTTGCGGCAGATCGAACAGCTTGGCAAAGGACTCCGCACTGACGAATTCACGGAAGCGGTCGATGTCGTAGCAGGCCATGAAAAACAGCTGGCGGCTGCGCAGGGTCGGCTTGCCGATCGACGGGCCGGAGGACTGCTTCTTCAGTACCAGCTGGCGCCAGCCGCGCGCCAACTCGTCATACTCTTCGAGCCCCTGTTCCTTGCGATAGTCGGCGATGGCGATACGGCGATTGACCTCGTGGCCCTTGCAGTGGTCTTCCTTGACGATGGCGTAGGAGTCGCGGTCGACGTATTCGTCCTGCTTGCGCATCGAGAGCAGTGCTACCGGGTAGTAGCGGCAGGCGGTCGGCCGGTCCTCATAGATGCCACAGCCCTCCGGCTTCATGAATCGACAGGCGGTGCCGCCCTCCACCGGGCGCAACTTGACTCCGGCAATACTGTCCTTGTCCATTTCATAGGGCACCGTGTAGTTCTTGAGGAACTCGGTGGAGCTGATGCCGAGGCGGGTCTTCATCCGCACTACGTCATAGGGCGTCAGGGAAATGTCGATGTTGGAGCAGCAGGCATTCCAGCAGCCGATGCCCTTGTGGCAGGAGAACTGAATGACGTACTTCTCGTCCACCATGGTGGGGAGGACGGGACTTTGCGGAAAGGGAATATTGGGCTGGGACATTTCAGGGATCAGAGGTCAGGGATCAGAAAAAGAACAGGCCGGGAGCCTTGCGGCTTCCGGCCTGTATGTTACAGCCTAGCCGCGCTTAGTGCGGAGCCGCGGCCTTGAACAGCTTCGACTTGTCGACCAGATCGACGTGCTTGCGCTTGAAGCAGGTCCACTTCTTGGAGTGCTTGTCGTAGATCGAATTGACGAAGCAATGCCAGTTCTCTTCATCGACGAAGTTCTTGTCGGTGCGATAGTAGAAGCCCGGGTAGCGGCTCTCTTCGCGGAACTGGATGTGCTTCATGTGGGCTTCGGCCGTCAGGATGCGATGGTAGTTTTCCCAGGCGCGCAGCAACTCATGCAGGTCCTTCGCACGCAGCTTCAGCGAGTCTTCCTTCAGCATCTCGAGCTTCTCTTCGGCAACCGCCAACATCTTGTCGTTGGTGTTGTAGTAGGTGGCGACACCGGCAACGTACTCGTCCATGATTTTCTGCAAGCGCATCTGCAGCATCTTGGGCGTGATGTAGTGCGGGTTGACGTCAATCGCCGTGGTGTAGTCCTTGTGCTCCAGGAAGGTACGCACCGGCCTCCAGATCGTTTCGGCGATCTGTTCGCTGGTCTCGTCGAACTCGAGCTTGTAATCGGGATTGTCGAGCACGTACTTGATCATCGACTTGGCGGCCAGACGGCCTTCGGTATGCGAACCCGAGGAGAACTTGTGGCCGGAGGCGCCCACGCCGTCGCCGGCGGTGAACAGGCCCTTGACCGTGGTCATCGAACGATAGCCCCAGTTCCAGCCCTTGGGCAGGTGCGCAGGAATGCCGTCGTATTCTTCGGTGGTCGGTGCGCCGACGTCGGTCGGGCCGGACACCCAGATGCCGCAGCAGCCGGAGTGACTGCCCAGCAGGTAGGGCTCGGTCGGCATCAGCTCGGAATTCTTCTCGCGCGGATCGATGTTCTCGCCGACCCAGATGCCGCACTGGCCGATACACATGTCGAGGAAGTCTTCCCAGGCTTCGGCTTCCAGATGCTTCACTTCCTTCGGCGTCAGGGTCTCGGCCAGCTTGGCCAGGGCGGTGACGGTGTCCATGTAGATCGGGCCGCGACCTTCCTTCATTTCCTTCAGCATCAGGTGGTTGCGCAGGCAGGATGCGGGAACGGCGGCCTGCCCGTAGGGCGGGTAGTCGTTCAACATTTCCTTGTTCTTGACCATGTAGTCTTCGCCGTAGGCGTTGGTGGCCTTGGCCTTGAACAACAGGAACCAGGCACCGACCGGGCCGTAACCGTCCTTGAAGCGGGCGGGCACGAAGCGGTTTTCCATCATGGTCATCTCGGCGCCGGCTTCGGCAGCCATGGCGTAGGTCGAACCGGCGTTCCACACCGGGTACCAGGCGCGGCCCGAACCCTCGCCCACGGAACGCGGACGGAACAGATTCACGCAACCGCCGGCGGCCAGCATGACGGCCTTGGCCTTGTAGATGTAGATCTTGTTCTCACGCACCGAGAAACCGGCAGCGCCGGCGATACGGGTCGGATCGTTCTTGTCGTTGATCAGATGCACGATGAACACGCGCTCTTCGATGCGGGCGAGGCCGAGTGCCTTCTTGGCGGCTTCGGCGACGATCCACTTGTAGGATTCGCCGTTGATCATGATCTGCCACTTGCCCGAACGCACCGGCTGGCCGCCATCCTTCAGGGCCGGCAGGCCTTCCTTCTGCGCCTCGGCGCCGTCGTGGCGCACGCCTTCGGAGTCGGTCTTCCAGATCGGCAGGCCCCACTCTTCGAACAGATGCACGGAGTCGTCAACGTTGCGGCCCACGTCGTAGGCCAGGTCGTCGCGGGTGATGCCCATCAGGTCGTTGGAGACCATGCGCGCGTAGTCGGCGGGATCCTGCTTGTCGCCGATGTAGGTGTTGATCGCGGACAGGCCCTGCGCCACGGCGCCGGAGCGGTCCATGGCAGCCTTGTCGACCAGCTTGATCTTGAGTTCCTTGCCGGTCTCGGCCTTGAGGGCTTCGGCCCAGCGCATCATTTCATAAGCCGTACCGCAGCAGGCCATGCCGCCGCCGATCAGCAGAATGTCCAGTTCTTCGTGGACGACTTCCGGTGCTTCAAATGTTCCAGCCATTTTTGGTTCCTCGATTTGTCAATTACTTGCGGATCAGTTCGGCGGGGTTGCCGGCGCGGAAGCCACCCATCATGGAGCGGGTGAACACACCGTCAACGGTGAGTTCGGACATCTTGGGCATCGGCTTGCCGCCGTAGCAGTCGATCGAACCTTCTGCCGTGGTGCGGATCGGGAACTTGAAACGCTTCAGGGTGCCGTTACGGAACTTGATGGTCCACATGATGGAATCGGAACCACGCAGCGGTTGCACCGAACCGCCCAGCGGCACGATGTCGGCATAGTGACGGCATTCGATGGCGCCCTGCGGGCAGATCTTGACGCAGGAGTAGCACTCCCAGCACTGCTCCGGCTCTTGGTTGAAGGCTTTCATGGCATGGCCGGTTTCGGAACCGTCCTTGTCCAGCTTCATCAGATTGTGCGGGCAGATGTACATGCAGGCAGTCTTGTCCTGCCCCTTGCAGCCATCGCACTTCTCGGTACGAACAAAGGTTGGCATTTGGTTTCTACTCCTAGGTTACGGTGTTAATGATCAAAAAATGCACGTGGAAAAGCTGGGGTTCTGATTCTTCAGCGGGCCGAGTGTCCGGACAACTTGACCTCGACCTTCTCATGCTCGGCCAGGCTGGCGTAGTAGGCGCGCAGCACCTCCAACACCTCGGGCCGCGAAAATTCGGCGGGTACATCGCCGGCTTCGGAAAGCATCTTGCGCAACTTGGTGCCGGACAGCAGCAGCCGGTCGGCCTCGCCATGCGGGCAGGTGCGCGCCGAAGCCATGCCGCCGCACTTGTAGCACCAGAAAGTCCAGTCGATCTTCAGCGCCTGGGTTTCCAGCGCGTCCTTGGGAATTTCTTCGAAGATGTGATGGGCATCGAAAGGCCCGTAATAGCTGCCGACGCCGGCATGGTCGCGGCCGACGATCAGGTGCGAGCAGCCGTAGTTCTGGCGGAACAGCGCATGCAGCAGCGCCTCGCGCGGGCCGGCATAGCGCATGTCGAGCGGATAGCCGGCCTGCAGCACGGTGTTCTTGACGAAATAGTGCTCGGCCAGGGTGGCGATCGCCTCGGAACGCACGTCGGCGGGAATGTCGCCGGGCTTCAGGTTGCCCAGCAACGAGTGGATCAGCACGCCGTCGCAGGTCTCGATGGCGATCTTGGCCAGGTACTCGTGCGAACGGTGCATCGGGTTGCGCGTCTGGAAAGCCGCAACCTTGCTCCAGCCCATGGCCTCGAACTGCGCCCGGGTTTGCTTCGGCGACAGGAACAGGTCGCCGTACTTCTCGGGGAAATCGCCCTGCGAGAGAACCTTGATCGGGCCGGCGAGGTTGACCTCGCCCTGCTCCATGACCATCTTGACGCCGGGATGCTCGATGTCGGTGGTCTTGTACACCGTGGCGCACTCGTGCGCCTTGTTGATCGAATACTTCTCGGTCACCTTCATGGTAGCGAGAATCGAATCGTCGTCCGGATCGATCAGCGCGATATCGCCCCCGGTGTGGAAGCCTGTCGCTGTGGCCGTGTCGGTCGACAGCGTGATCGGGATCGGCCAGAACAGCCCGTTGGCCATTTTCATGCCGTCGCAAACGCCCTGCCAATCGGTGTGGGTCATGAAGCCTTCGAGCGGCGTAAAGCCACCGATGCCGAGCATGATGATGTCGCCCTTTTCGCGCGAGCTGACTTTTACCTTCGGCAGCGACGAAGCGCGTGCCAGTTCGGAAATCAGCGCCTCGCCTTCCAACAACAAGGGTCGCAGATTGCCGCCGCCGTGCGGATTGACCAACGCCATGCCAAGCCTCCTCGAATAATGGTTATCGTTTGATAGTCGGCAGGTTAACAATTTCCCCTCTGCGCGCCAATGCGATTATTTCTATTTGGCGATAAGGGGATTGTTTATGGGCCTTGCGAGCGAGGCTGCCGGCAGCTCTGGTAACATTTGCCGGGTTCAATACGGCCCAACCAATCCCTCCAAAAATGAAAGCAGTAATACTCGCCGGCGGACTGGGTACGCGTCTGGCTGAAGAGACCGTGCTCCGGCCAAAACCTATGGTCGACATCGGCGGCAAGCCGATTCTCTGGCACATCATGAAGGGCTATGCGCACTTCGGCATTACCGACTTCGTGATTTGCCTCGGCTACAAGGGTTATATGGTGAAGGAATATTTCGCCAACCTGGCATTGCACAATTCGGACGTGACCATCGACCTGGCGCAAAACCGCGTCGATCTGCATCAGAACCAGTCCGAGCCCTGGAACATCACGCTGGTCGATACCGGCGATAGGACGCAGACCGGCGGCCGTCTGCGCCAGGTGCGCCGCTTCGTTCACGACGAAGATTTCTGCATGACCTATGGCGATGGTGTAGCCGATGTCGACATCGGCGCCTTGCTTGCCTTTCACCGCGCTGAGGCCTGCCTGGCCACGGTCACCGCCGTACGTCCGCCAGCGCGCTTCGGCCGCCTCGACCTGGAGGGTCGGCGCGCCCGCGGGTTTCAGGAAAAGCCGCGTGGCGACGGCGACTGGATCAACGGCGGCTTTTTCGTGCTGTCGCCGGCGGCACTCGACCATATCGGCAGCGACGACACGCTATGGGAAAAGGAGCCGATGCAACAACTCGCCGCCACCGGCCAGTTGGCCGCCTTCCGCCATGACGGCTTCTGGCAACCCATGGATACCCTGCGCGACAAGCATCACCTGGAGGATCTCTGGGCCAGCGGCAACGCCCCCTGGAAACTTTGGTCATGAACCCGAGCTTCTGGAAGGGCCGCCGGGTTTTCCTGACCGGCCACACCGGCTTCAAGGGTGCCTGGCTGGCGCTATGGCTGCAGAAAGTCGGCGCTGACGTGACGGCGTTTTCGCTGGCGCCGCCGACCCAGCCCAATCTGTTCGAGTCCGCACAGGTAGCCCAGGGTCTTACGTCCATCATCGGCGACATCCGCGACTACGATGCGCTCGCCACAGCACTGAGCGAAAGCAGGGCCAGCATCGTTTTCCATCTCGCGGCCCAGGCGATCGTGGCCGAGGGCTATCGGTTCGCCCGCGATACGTTTGCCAGCAATCTGACCGGCACCGTCAATCTGCTTGACGCCTTGCGCGACTGCCCGACCGTCGAAGCCGCGGTGATCGTTACCAGCGACAAGTGCTACATGCCCTCGCAGGATGGCAAGCCTCTGCATGAAACCGATCCGCTGGGAGGCAAGGACCCTTACAGCGCCAGCAAGAGCTGTGCGGAAATCGCCACGGCCGCCTGGAGAGAGTCATTCTTCCACACCAGCGCCTCACCGCGCATCGCCACGGCACGCGCCGGAAATGTGATCGGCGGCGGCGACTGGGCGGCGCATCGACTGCTGCCCGACCTGGTGCGCGCATTTGCCGCCGACCAAACACTCATGCTGCGCATGCCCGACGCGATTCGGCCTTGGCAGCATGTGCTTGAAGCGCTGTCAGGCTATCTGGTGCTGGCGCAGCATTTGTGCGATAGCGATGGGGCGCGCTTTGCCCGGAGTTGGAACTTCGGCCCAGCGGATGCGGGCCATCTGACGGTGGGAGAAGTTGCCGCGCGCTGCGCCGATCTCTGGGGAGGGGGCGCCCGCATCGAAGTCGCCGCAGGCAATTTCCAGAAGGAAACCAAATCCCTGCGCCTCGACGCCGCGCTGGCACACCAGGAACTTGGCTGGCGCCCGCACTGGTCGGCAGATGAAGCCCTGCGACGCACGCTGGACTGGTATCTGGCCTGGTATGCACAGCCGGGCGACACTAGCCGCATGCATGCCCTGACGCTGGCGCAGATCGACGACTACACTTCCATTCCATGAGCCTCGACCAACAACGGCAACGGATCCTCGCCCAAGTGCGCGACTATGCCGCGCAAAAGGAGCGGCGCGCGCCTTTCGTCCCTGGCCAGACCGCCGTGCCGCCGGCCGGACGCGTACTCGACGCCGAAGCCTACGTCGCGATGGTCGACGCCGCGCTCGATGGCTGGCTCACCACCGGCCGCTTCAACGATGAATTCGAGCGACTGATTGCAGAGCGAATCGGCGTGAAGCGGGCACTCACAACCAATTCCGGTTCGTCGGCCAACCTGTTGGCGCTTTCAGCCCTTACCTCGCCCTTGCTGGGCGAGCGCGCGCTCAAACCTGGCGACGAAGTGATAACCGCTGCAGCGGGCTTCCCGACCACCATCAACCCGATTCTGCAAAATGCGTTGGTACCGGTATTCGTAGACTCGAAGCTGCCTACCTACAACCCGACACCGGAATCCATCGAAGCCGCCATCGGCCCGCGCACCCGCGCCATCATGCTGGCCCACGCCTTGGGCAATCCCTTTGAAGCCGAAGCGCTACGCGCGCTGGCCGACCGACGCGGCCTGTGGCTAGTCGAGGACTGTTGCGATGCCTTCGGCTCGACACACCATGGCCGCAACGTAGGCACTTTCGGGCATATCGGAACACTCAGCTTCTATCCGGCTCATCACATCACCACCGGCGAGGGCGGTGCCGTATTCACCAGTGATCCACTGTTAGCGCGCGCCATTGAATCTTTTCGCGACTGGGGCCGCGACTGCTATTGCGCGCCGGGCAAGGACAATACCTGCGGCAAGCGTTTCGACTGGCAACTGGGCAAGCTGCCCTGCGGCTACGACCACAAATACACCTATTCACACGCCGGGTACAACCTCAAGATCACCGACATGCAGGCGGCACTTGGTGTCGCCCAGATGGCCCGCCTTGACGAATTCATTGCCGCGCGCAAGCGCTATTTTGCGCATTTGAGTGCACGGCTCGCGGCCTGCGAGGAATTCCTGATACTGCCCGAGGCAACTCCCGACAGCGATCCATCGTGGTTCGGCTTTCTGCTGACCCTGCGCGAAAACGCTCCGTGCAGCCGGGTAGACCTTCTGCGCTACCTCGATCAGCACAAGATCGGCACGCGCCTGCTGTTCGCCGGCAATGTCACGCGCCAGCCCTACATGCAGGGCCACTCCTATCGCGTCGCCGGAACGCTGACCAACGCCGACATCATCACCGAACGCAGCTTCTGGATCGGCGTCTATCCAGGGCTCAGCAGTGAAATGCTCGATTACGCTGCAGACCGGATCAGCGAATTTCTCGGCGTCGGATTTGTATAGTGGCCAGCGTCCCAGTCGCCGACCTTGACCATATCCTGGCGCATGGCAACACGCTCTGGCACGACTTGGCCGGTAAGCGCCTGTTCATCACCGGCGGCACCGGATTCTTCGGCATCTGGCTACTCGAGGCCATCGCCGCAGCCAATGATCAATTAAAAGTTGACGTTGGCGCCACGGTACTGAGCCGGGACCCGGTGGCCTTCCTGGCGCGCACGCCTCATCTGGCGCATCGGACTGAGTTCGACTGGCTGACGGGGCATCCCGCCAGCTTTGACTTCCCACAACGCCAGCACGACTACCTCCTGCACCTTGCCACCGCCACCAGCGCGCACAACGGTCGGACCGATCCGCTCGAGATGCTGGAAACCAAATTTGCGAGCATTCGCCACGTCCTCGACTACGCCCGATATGCCGGCATACGTCGCATGCTGGTGACCAGTTCCGGCGCCGTCTATGGGCGGCAACCGCCTGAACTCGCCCATGTTCCGGAAACCTATGCCGGCGCACCAGACCCAACGGACCCGGCTTCGGCCTATGGCCAGGGCAAGCGACTGGTCGAGCAGCTTTGCGCCATCACACCCGAAACCGACTGCGTCATCGCCCGCTGCTTTTCCTTTGTCGGTCCGCATCTGCCGCTAGATGCCCGCTTTGCCGCGGGCAACTTCCTCCACGATGCGCTGACCGGCGGCCCCATAATCGTCGGTGGTGATGGCGCGCCGCTGCGCAGCTATCTCTACGCCGGCGATCTGGCAGTCTGGTTGCTGAAGCTGCTGGTTGAGGGGCAGGCACGGCGCGCCTATAACGTCGGCAGCGATAAGGCCGTAAGCATCGCGGAACTTGCGCACTCGGTCGCCGCGGCGGCGGGCGGATGCGAGGTAGTTGTAAGGAAGGCTCGCGACGGCGGGCCTGTCCAGCGCTATGTACCTTCGATCACCCTTGCCCGCGAAGAACTGGGACTGGACGTGTGGACGCCGCTACCAGACGCACTGAGCCGCACGCTTGACTGGGCGCGCCGGCATGCAGCCGGTTAAAATCGGCCCATTCCGTCACAAAGACCCACGAACTAGGTGCAGACCATGAACACCGCGCAACAAATTGCCGACTGGCTGGTCAGCCAGGGAATCGAGCAGGTGTTTGCCGTGACTGGGGGCGGTTCGATGTTTCTCAATCATGCCCTGGCCAGCCACCCGGGCCTGCAATGCACCTTCATGCACCACGAACAGGCCTGCGCCATGGCGGCCGAGGGATACGCCCGGATTTCCGGAAAGCCGGCAGTAGTCAACGTCACTACCGGACCCGGCGGCATCAATGCACTGAACGGCGTCTACGGCGCGTTTACCGATTCCGTTCCGATGCTGGTGCTCTCGGGTCAGGTCAAGCGTGAAACCTGCCTGGACTTCGTTGCGGTACCCGGCTTGCGCCAGCTTGGCGACCAGGAAGGACCGGCGATCCACATGGCACGCCACGTCACGAAGTTCGCCGAAATAGCCCGCAGTGCGGAAGAACTCACCTCGCTGGTGCCGCAAGCGCTCGCCACCGCGTGCGGGGGGCGACCGGGGCCGGCGTGGATAGATATTCCACTCGATGTGCAATCGGCGAAAACCCCGCTCAGTTTCATCGAACTCCCCTCTCCCGAAACTCAGGATGAGGATCTCGCGGTGCCATGCGCCCAAATCCTCGATCGACTGGCCAAGGCTCACCGCCCGGTCATTCTCGCCGGCAGCGGCGTTCGCATCGGCGACGCCGCCAAGGCCCTGCTTGCCTTCGCTGAAGCGCATGGCATTCCGGTTGCCACGGCATGGAGCCACGACCTGATCCCCAGCGACCATCACCTGTTTGCAGGCCGTCCGGGCACCATCGGCACGCGTGGCGGAAATTTCTGCCTGCAAGCGGCCGACGTCGTACTGGTCGTCGGCTCGCGACTCAACATCCGTCAGGTCAGCTACAACTGGAAAAGCTTCGCCAAGAATGCGTTCGTCGCTCAGATCGACATCGATCCGGCTGAGTTGGCCAAGCCATTCGTCCGGCCGCAACTGACCGTGCGCGCCGATGCCAGGAATTTCCTTACCGAACTCACTGAGCGGGCCAGTAAGCGGACACTTCCCGACTACTCGCCCTGGGCACGGTGGTGTCGTGCCATCCGAACCCGCTATCCGGTCTTGCAGGCAGCGCAAAAGCAGTCGCCCAAGCTCAATCCCTATTTCGTAGTCGACCACGTCTTTGGCCAGTTGCGCGACACCGACATCATCGTTTGCGGCAATGCCGCCGCCTGCATCGTGCCGTTCCAGACCGAGCGCTTGCGGGCCGGGCAGCGCATGTTCAGCAATTCCGGCGCTGCCTCGATGGGACATGATCTTCCCGCTGCGCTTGGCGCAGCCATGGCAGACCGTACACGACGGGTGATCTGCTTTGCCGGCGACGGCAGCCTGCAGATGAATGTGCAGGAACTGCAGACCCTGAAGACCAGCGGCGCCAATGTAATCGTCCTGGTCCTGGCCAACAATGGCTACTTGTCGATCCGCCAGACGCACGAGAACTTTTTCGGCAGCATAGTCGGCGCAACTCCCGAATCCGGCGTCGATCTCCCCGACTATGCCACACTGGCGGCCGCCTATGGCATCCCCGCGACGCGCCTGTCTTCTCACCAAGATCTGCCGCGCCTGAACGAAAGGTTGGCGCGGAATGGCCCAGCGCTGGTGCACATCGACGTCGACCCGGCACAGAACTTCGAGCCGCGGCTGAAATCCCGGATCGCCACCGACGGAAACTTCCTGACTCCGGAACTGGATGACATGTTTCCATTCCTGCCGGCCGAGGAGCTGGCCGCGGTGCGTGCCGAAGCCGCCGCAATTAGAGCCAGGCAACGATTTGTCGCAACTGCCGAGGGAGCCGGCGATTAGCGTCCACCTGGAAACGGCTGCTGCGGCGATGGACGTGGCGCGGAAAAGCGGCATCACCATTTTTGGTGCGGGCAACTTTGCGCGATCCCTGGTGCGGGCGCTTCAATCAGCCGGGATTCGCGTTGCGGCGATGGTTGTCACCGCGCCGCAAGCCGACCGCTGTGACGGCATTCCGGTGATCGCTCTGGCATCGCTTGACGAGCGCATCAGGCAATTACCCATGTGGATAGGCGTCTTCAACCGGGAAGCCACCTCCGACTATGCCGCACTGGTAGCCATGTGCAACGCCGCCGGGGTGCCCACCTTGCTGGCGCCACCGCAATATTTCGACAGTGTCGCCAAAACCATGGGTTGGCGTTATTGGCTGACCGAACGAAGCAATTACGACCTGCACCGAGCAGCTCTCGATCAGGCGATCGAGGCCATGGCCGACAGCCGGAGCAGGCAGCAGCTTTCCGCAACGATTGCATTTCGCCTTGGCGGCGCGCCCAGCGCGGTTCCGCAGCCCGACACCGAATTCCAGTACTTCCCCGATTTCATGACATCCGGCATGACGAAGCAAGGAACCTACGTCGACGGCGGCGCCTATGACGGGGACACAATCCGCCAAGCAGCCCGTTATCTCGAGCCCGAGCAGGCAGTTGCGTTCGAACCCGACCCGGAAAACTTCGCCAGACTGGCCGCCTCGGTGGCATCGCTGCCGTTTCCGGTGACCTGTTTTCCCAGCGGCCTCTCCGACGTAACACGGTCCCTCCCAGCTTCGATCGGACGCGGGGACGCCAGTTCAATCGGCCATGGCGGCGAAGACCTGATGCAGGTCGTGCGTCTCGACGAGTGCCTGCCGAACGTACCGATCCACTATCTCAAGCTCGATGTCGAGGGGCACGAATTGGCCGTCCTGGCCGGAGCCGAGAAGTGCTTGCGGCGCTACCGTCCGCGCCTGGCGATTGCCGGCTATCACCGCTGGGACGACCTGTGGCGCATTCCGCGCCTCATCCGGCAATTGGAACTCGATTACCGGATCGCTTACCGTATACACGCCCACAATACTTTCGAGAGCGTCTTCTACGCCTACTGAAGCCCATGAAACTGGTCAGCGTCGTTACCGCCTGCTTCAATGAGGAAGACAATGTCGAGGAGCTCCACCGGCGCATCCGTGCCCAGTTCGAGCAAATGCCTCGCTACCGCTACGAGCACATCTTCATCGACAACGCGTCGACTGACGGAACCGTCGCCAGGATCAAGGCCCTCGCGGCGATCGATCCCTGCGTAAAGCTGATCGTCAACTCCCGGAACTTCGGCCATATCCGCTCGCCCATGCATGGCGTGCTGCAAGCCAGGGGCGACGCGATCATCTATTTGGCAGCCGATTTGCAGGATCCGCCGGAACTGATTCAGCAGTTCGTCGGTCGCTGGGAGGAAGGTTACCGGGTCGTGGCCGGCGTCAAACCCACGTCGCAGGAAACGTTTCTCTTCGCGCTTGCGCGCCGGTTGTTCTATCGGACCATTGGCAGCATCTCGGACATCAAGCTGATTCCAAATTTCACGGGATTTGGTCTCTACGACCGAACGGTGATCGACATCATTCGCCAGATCGACGACCCCTACCCTTACTTCCGCGGACTGATAGCAGAACTGGGATTCGAGTATGCCGTAATTCCTTTCGAGCAACCACGGCGGGTTCGCGGGCTTACCAAAAACAACTTCTACACCCTCTACGACATTGCAATGCTCGGGATAACCAGCCATTCGAAGTTGCCGGTACGTCTGGCGGCCATGGCAGGCTTCACGCTGGCAGTTCTCAGCTTGCTCACCTCCATGGTGTATCTGGTACTGAAACTGCTCTATTGGGATTCCTTCGCACTGGGTACCGCGCCGATTCTGATCAGCCTTTTCTTTTTTGCCGCCGTCCAGCTGTTTTTTATTGGCATAATCGGCGAGTACGTGGCGGCCATTCACACGCAGGTAATGAAAAGGCCCTTGGTCACGGAAAAAGAGCGTGTCAATTTCGATGGCCCGGCTTGACCATTCCCGCCTTCAACAAATATCCGGTGCATGACCGGCTCCCCGCATATGAACAAAATCTTTGAAGATCTTTTCGTTCTCGAACTTGCAAACAATCACTGGGGCAGGCTCGAGCGCGGGCTGAAGATCGTCAATGATTTCGCGCAAGTGGCGAAATTCAACAATGTTCGTGCCGCAATCAAATTGCAGTTTCGCGACGTGGACAACTTCGTTCACGTCGATTTCAAGGGCACGCAGGACGTCCGTTATATCAGCAAGACGGAAGCGACACGGATGTCGAAGGCCGACCTTCGTACCCTGATTGTCCGCATCCGCGAACAGGGTTGCATTCCCATGGCAACGCCGTTCGACGAGACATCGGTGGACTTCTGCGAGGAACTCGACCTGCCGATCATAAAAATCGCCAGCTCCGACCTCAACGACTGGTTCCTGATCGAGCGCATCGCCCTCGCCAAGCGTCCGGTGATTGTTTCCACCGGGGGTTCCTCGCTCAAGGATCTCGACGACCTGGTTAAGTTCTTCGCCAATCGCAGCATTCCGCTGGCAATCAATCATTGCGTCTCGATCTATCCGAGCGAGGACGGCGAGCTGGAACTCCACCAGATCGACTACTTGCGCCAGCGCTATCCGAACAATGTCATCGGTTTTTCAACGCACGAGTACCATGACTGGCACTCGTCAATGCTTCTGTCCTACGCCAAGGGCGCCCGCACCTGGGAAAGGCACATCGATATCGAGGAAGATGACGTTCCCGTGTCGCCATACTGTTCCCTGCCGCACCAGATCGACGCCTGGTTCAAGGCCTATCACAAGGCGGTCGAGATGTGCGGTGGCGAGGCAACCACCAAGCGCGTGCCAAAGCCCAAGGAAGTGGCTTACCTCGACGCGCTGGTGCGCGGCGTTTACGCCAAGCGCGACCTGCCAGTCGGCTACGAGATCCACCACCGCAACCTGAACCGCGACTTCTATCTAGCGATTCCCTTGCTCAAGGGTCAGCTTTCCTGCCGGGAGATCCTTAACGGCCAGCAACTCGTCGCCCCGGTTCAGCACAACAAGCCGCTGATGATCGATGACATCGACAGCCCGTACGCCCGCAACGAAACCCTCCGCGATCTGTACTACGAACGCGGACTGTAATGCGACCGCATGGCGTGGTCGCCCCGTCATGAACGAACAGACCCGATTTCTGCTGGTAGGTGCCTACAACACGGCCTTCGGCTACGTGGCGTTTGTGGTGCTTTACCAGTATCTGCATGAATTCCTGCACTATCTGGTGATTGCGACGATTTCTCACGCCATCGCGGTCAGCAACTCTTTCTTCATGCAGCGCCGCCTGGTTTTCCGGGACTCCGGGCCGATCGGACCGGCCTTCCTGCGTTTCAATCTCGCTACGGCGAGTTCCTTGATCCTGGGTCTCGCGGGTATGGCGCTGCTGGTCGATGGTGCCGGTGTTCCCCCTTTGATCAGCCAGGCGGTGGTCACCATGGTTTCCGTGGTCGTCATGTACCTGGCGCATAGAAACTATACCTTTCGCCGTACCGACAAATGACCGCCCGTGGTGCAGCACTCGACCAGCCTTTACCCGTCACGCTGGTACCCGCGCAGCGGAAAATCTCGCGGATCACCCGCCAAGGCCGGAAAGCCATTGCAGGAATCAAGATCCTGACTTGCGGCACCGGTTTGAGTCAAGGGCTCCCCTCCCGGATAGGCCGTTCCAGGCTTGCTCACCACGCCAATCATCCCTGGAACTCAGCGCGACAGCCATGAAGGCGCTGCGACGACCCGGCACTCTTCTGCCCCGCCTGTTCTATTTGCTTCTCTCATTGTGGGTAGCGCTCCTTCTGCTGCGAGGATCGTCATGGATTGCCGACACCGAGCGAGTACCGGACTTCAAGGGGCCCTTCACGCAGGGCGGCCCGCGCCAGCTTGGAGTACTGCCGACGCGGATGAGCCCTGGGGACAAACTGGATATTTCGATGGAATTCCGCATTGACCAGAAACTGCTGGAGCGCATGTCCGACGAGGGTCGACAATATGCCGGGCTGTTTCAGACGGCCAGCGGCGAACAAGGGTTCCGCATAGAGATGGGGCTGTCGCGCACGCAATACAACAACTGGGGCATCTCCATTGCCGGTCAGCACTTCGACCTGGGGCGTATTCCCGCTACCGACCGATGGCACAAGCTGAGGCTGGTTGCAGCGAGTCGCTCCGCTACGCTGACCATCGATGGCATACGGCTCATCCATCTCGACCGTTACCCGGACAAGGTCCGACTCGACGTAATTCGCGCCGGTTATGGCTTTTCGCCCGATCGGCTTTTCCCCGGCCAGATACGGGATTTTTCGATCAGCCTGACGCCGTACGATGCGCTGACCGACAAAGCCCAGAAAGTGGTTGCCACCCTGTTGGCAACGGTGCTCCTGCTCTGGCTGATCGAAGCCGTCCGCATAGGTCTCAGGAATAGCCGAAACCCGTTCGACTCCGTTCCTGTCAGGTGGCTGTCGGCGTTGGCATATCTGGGCTGCTTCTTCTGGCTCAAGAGTCACTACACGACCGAAACTGGTCAAGAGTTGCTGACTGACATTGCACTTGCTGCCGTGTTGATGGCGAGTATCCTGGCAGCACTGGATCTCCCGCCCCGCCGGCGCGTTCGACAAGTCATCGTCAGCATTGCGATAGGCTTGAACTACTGCACATATGCCTTGCTGATGGCCGGCGCAACCTATCTGCGGGGCCGAGCAGAAGGCACGGAGAGCGGCCTCACGTTCGACGAGATTGGCGTGTTGCACCAATCGAACATAGCCGAGGCCCTGGAATTCTTCCTGAGCAGTTTTTCTCTATCCGAAAATGCGGGAATTCTGCTCTTTCCGATTCTGCCGTCGCTCGCACTGTATCTCCTCACCCGCATCCGCTTTCCGCAATGGGGCACCACCAGTTCTGCCCTGGTCGGAGTTTCGGGACTTGTTGCCGGCCCCTTTCTGCTCTCGACGGACAGCGGCATTGCGGCGACGATTTATGGCGGCTGGCAAAGCTATGCCGACGTCGAGCGCAACTTCTCCACCTATCGTCAATTGCGATCGAAATCGTCAACGATTGAAGCAACAAAACCTGAAACGGGCGAAACCTATGTGTTGGTGATCGGCGAATCTGCCAACCGCAACCATTTTTCGGCTTATGGCTACTTTCGACCCACCACACCCTGGCTGGATCAGCAACGCAAGAGTCAAGACGGCATTTTCTTCGAAAATGCTTATGCCAGCTACGTGCATACTGTCCCGGCACTCATGCAGGCCCTTACTGCCGCCAATCAGTACACGCGGGAAAGCAGTCTTTCAAGCCCGACACTGATCGAGGTCTTCCGCGCCGCCGGATTTCACACCATCTGGCTCAGCGAGCAAACCATGAGTTGGGCCGACACGCCATTGCATACCCTGGCTGCCGAAGCATCCCAGATAGTTCAAGTGAGGTCTCCGGGGAAAATCGTGCCAAAGTTTCGCGAAACTCTGCAATCCCTAGACCGGACCAAGAACAATTTGATCATCGTGCACATGATGGGATCGCATGCGGACTACCGCAACCGCTATCCGCTCGACTATGCATCCAGTTTCTCACGTGCGCCAGAAGACCTTGGTGATCACGCCCATGCAAGCGAGTTTCTCGACAGGCTTCTCGACCCCTATGACCTGTCGATCCACTATACCGACCATCAACTGGCCGAAATGGAAGCCGCACTGAGCGCCGCGAAGCTCGGCAAATATGCATTTATCTTTGTCGCGGATCACGGCGAGGATGTTTTCGGCCAGCGCTTCCACAATGCGGCGAACTTCAGTTTTTCGATGACGCACATCCCGCTATTCATGCGATTTTCCACTGACTGGGTCGAGCAAAATCGCATGAAGCACAGCCAGTTGCAACAGCATCGGAGCAGTATTTTCACGCTTGATCTCCTTTACGACACAATGGTCGGCCTGGCAGGGATCCGGACTCAAGCGTCCTCCGCCGGATTCGACCTCAGCCACCCGCGCTACATGTTGAACGAGCAAAGCGCCCTTACCATGCGCCCGCCCCCGGATTCACTCTCCGGGGTTTATGCCAACGTCGGCGAGCGATCGATTCGGGATGACCCGCGATGGATTGCCCAAGGCAACATGCGCTTTCTCAATCGGAAATTTCCGGGGCGGTTTCTTGCCAATTGGGCCGACAGCCTGGCGCGTGCCAGCGAAGCCGACGCTCTTGAATTTGAGGGACTCGAGGTCAATGTGGGCGTACCCTCGATGCACATCGGCCACTACCCTGAAATCGTTCATGCCCGCACGCTGGAGCAGTATCTTGCCTTGCCCGTGGTGCGCAACAAGCAAAGGCTGTGGCTCGACCTCAAGCTTGAATCCGGGCGCTCCGTGAGCGAGTCGCTGGCGGCCATGGAATCGCTCGACGGACTATACAGTTTGAAGGCTCGCGCCATCATCGAATCGCCTGAGCGCGGTCTGGCTGCATTCGCCGCGCGCGGCTGGCACACCAGTTATTACTTCATTCCCGAAAGGTGGCCTGGCTGCCTCAACGACGAGAATTCGCGCCGCCAATGCGCCGCGGACTTGGCGCTTGTCGTAAAAGAGCAGAAGCTTGGCGCCGTAAGCTTCGATACCCGCTACTACTCGTTCATCGACCGCTATGTCGCGCCGCTGCTACCTCCGATGGTGGCCTTTCACACGTTTGGCGCCGATCTGCCATCGATCTTCGCGCCGGATTTCCGCGAGAAGCTTCTGGCGCGCAGCGAAGTGCGGGATCGACGAATCAAGACAATCCTGCTGGAGGGATCGCAAACATTCCATGAGGGAAGGAAAGCCTCCCAGATTCCAGGCGATGACATTGCCATGGCTTTTTGATTCACACTTTTTGCGTCCCACCTCAGATGACCACTGCCCGCGCTCAACCGCATTCAGACAGTCAAGACCCGTCCTTGCATCCACGCATTTTCCTCGGCATGTTGCTTGCCGTCGGCGTGCTGACGGCAGCAAACCTGCTTTTTCACGGCATGCACTTCGGCATGGACCTGTATCGCGGACGCTGGTGCGAGGACGCCTATCTATTCCTTCCCGGCCCGCTGTTTCATGCCGAGGACAGGTTCATGGACTATTTCAACATGCAGCGTTTCATGCCCGTGCAAGGGCAGACCTCGGCATTGCCGCCCAGCCTGATCCTGCTCTATGGCGTCGCCAGCCTGATCACCCGTGCGACGTCGCCGGGCGTTTCGATCGTGATTTTCTCGCTGTTCCAGTTCGGTTTGTTCGCCTATTCAATCGCCAGGCTGATGGGCAATCTGCCCGGTGCAGTGTCTGGTTGGAGCATGACGATACGGATCGCATTCGCCCTGGCCCTGTGCCTGCTTTCATATCCGGTCATCATTGCCATCGATCGCGGCAATTTTGCGCTGACGGTATGCAGCATGATTGCTCTTGGAATCGCGGCTCACCTTCGCGGCGAGCGCTGGCAAGCCGCCGCATGGATCGGAATCGCCGCAGCACTTCGCATCACGCCACTTGTATTCGCCGCCATGTACCTCGGCAAAAAGGACTTCCGCTACCTGCTCACCGCGGTTGTTGTGGCCATGAGTGCCACAGGCATTGCCATCCTCCCAGCCTCCCTGATATTCGAGGGCTATTCGCTGCAGACCTGGCTTGACGGATTCGACGGTCACAGCTTCATGTACACGACCTGGCCCAACGGACTCGGCTGGAGTTCGTCGCTTTACAATCTGGTGAGGTTCATCAGGTACCTGGACGGCATCCCGCTTGACACGATCCTCGAGTCCGCCTACAAGGCGGAGCGACTCTATTCGATGGTCTGTGCCGGTCTGTTGGGCCTGCTGGCATGGAAGCTTCGCCGCGCCGACGCCATAACCGGCTTCACTTTGCTTTCCCTGGCCTTTGTTGCGCTGCCCCATGTCACTGGCGACTACTATCTGGCCACTTTGATCGCACCACTCGTGATGATCGCCGGCCAGAGCCGGATCGACTACCCGTCGCTAACCCTGCTGATCCTGCTGCTGGTTCCAAAGGACTATTTCTATTACTACTTCCACATCCACAAATTCAGCGACATCAAGGTCCACGACTTCGCCGAATATGTTGACCTGCTCATCACCGGATACAAACCGTCGAGCATACAGTCACTCGTCATCAATCCGGTATTGTTGATCTGGCTGGGCGTGCGAATGTACCTCAAGCCTCCGACAGACAGCGCTCAGACATAGCAGGCGCAGCATGAAGTCATCCTCCGACCTTACGTCAGCAGGCCCGCCGTACGAAACCGCCGGGAGCCACGCCGCCATCGGCGCGCAGCATCTCGATGGCGGCCGCCTTGAAGAGGCGGAAGCCAGTTACCGCAAGGCACTGGAGATCGATCCGGACTTTGCCGACGCCCATTTCAAGCTGGGCAATATCGCGACGAAGCGCCGGGCACCGGCAGCCGCGGAAGCTGCCTATCGGCGTGCCGTCAGCGCCGACTTCTGCCACTTCAAGGCCCTGTACAACCTCGGCAACCTGCTCCGGCTGCAAGCGCGCCTCGGGGAGGCGGAGTCCTGCTATCGGCGCGTGATCGAGATCGAACCTGGCTACATCGATGCGCACGTCAATCTCGGCGTCACCCTCCAGGATCTGGGACACCATGCCGAGGCAGAGGCCAGCTACCGTGCTGCCTTGCAACTCGAGCCAAACGACGCCGAGACGCTCAGCAACCTCAGCGTCGTGCTCAAGGATCAGGAACGGCACGGCGAGGCGGAAGAGTGCTGCCGTCGGGCGCTGCAGCTGGCGCCGCGCAATGCGCTGGCCTGGAACAACCTCGGCATCATCCTGAAGGAACAGGGGCTTCTGGCCGAAGCCGAAGCAAGCTATCGCAAGGCGCTGGAACTGGCGCCGAACTATGCCGAAGCACTGAACAATCTGGGTGTCACGCTCAAGGCGCAGGGACGTCTCGCCGAAGCTGAAGAGGCGCTTCGCCGGGCGATCGGGATCAGGCCGACCTACGCCAATGCCTGCAACAATCTCGGTGCCACCCTGTCGCTGCTGGGACGGCATGCCGAAGCGGAAGCGCTATATCGACAGGTATTGGAGTTTGACGCGAAGAACGCGCAGACCTGGAACAGCCTGGGAGGCGCGCTGGCCGGCCAGGGGTGCCCGGATGAGGCGATCGCCGGCTTTCGCCGGGCCCTTGAAATCGATCCGAATCTGCTTGCAGCGCATAGCAATCTGCTATTCACCCTGAACTACGGCGGCAGGCACGACAGTTCCTTCCTGGTCCAGGAAGCGCGCCGGTATGGCCGGGCCATCAGCCGCAGCGTGACGTCCAGATACACGACCTGGGCATCTCCGGCGGCACCCCAGTTCCTTCGCATCGGTCTGGTATCGGCCGATCTCAGAAATCACCCGGTCGGATTCTTTCTCGAAAGTTTGCTGGCGCATATCGACAAGTCACGCATCGAGCTGACCGCCTATCCGACCGGACGCACGGAAGATGCGGTGACGGCGCGCATGCGCAAGCATTTTGCGGCTTGGAAGCCGATCGCCGATCTGAGCGACGAATCCGCAGCGCAACTGATCCACTCCGATGGAATCCACATCCTGATCGACCTTGCCGGACACACCACCGACAACCGGCTGCCCGTGTTCGGCTGGAAACCCGCGCCCGTGCAAGCCACCTGGCTGGGCTACTTTGCCACCACGGGCGTCGCCGAAATCGATTACCTTCTGGCCACCAGCAACGAGATTCCGGACACACATCGCGCCCGATTCACCGAATCGATCTGGTACCTGCCCGACACCAGGCTGTGTTTCAGCGTACCGCAGTCCAGCATTCCCGTTACCGGACTGCCCGCGCTGCGCAATGGCCGGATAAGCTTCGGCTGCTTCCAGAATCTGTCGAAGGTGGGCGACGAGGTGCTCGACACATGGGCGCAAATTCTCGCGGCCCTGCCGGATGCACGACTGCGCTTCCAATGTCCGCAGCTTGCTACGCCAGGCTCGCGGCAACAGCTGGCTGCGCGCCTGCAGCAACGCGGCATAGCTCCGGGGCGAGTGACTATGCTCGGCGCGGTCGACCGGGAATCCTATCTGGCGGCGCATGCCGAGGTGGATGTGATTCTTGACACCTTTCCCTACCCGGGCGGCACGACAACCTGCGAGGCCTTGTGGATGGGCGTGCCGACCCTGACCCTGGCCGGCGAAAGCATGCTGGAACGCCAGGGCGCCAGCTTTCTCACCATCGCCGGGCTGACGGACTGGATAGCATCCAGCCGGACCGAGTACGTCGAAAAAGCACTTGCCGCCGCCAGGGACCTGGAGTCGCTGGCCCATCTGCGCTCGATCCTGCGCCAACAGGTGCTGGCTTCCCCACTGTTCGATGCGCCGCGCTTCGCCCGCAACCTGGAACAGGCGCTGTGGCAGATGTGGCAAGGGAATTTGCCAAACCATCGCGCCGAGAACGGCACTTGAATACGGCGAACCGCCATGACTGGACTCGTCACCCGATCGACGGCCTGACGGTCCTTGCCTTCGCCTACATCGCCTTGCCCAACCTGATCTTCCTGTTCGGCTGGTTGCGCTGGCCGGTCGCGATGGTACTGTGCGCCGCTCTGCTGCACCTGCTGTTTCGGGCGCTGGCGGTACGACCGATTGCCTGGCGCTGGAAATACTCTCGCGCCGCCACGCTTGTGCTTCTCGCTACCGCAGCCGCCTGGGCAGCATTTGGCGGCGGCAGCCACTTCATGTATGCCAACCCCGACTGGGATGTTCGCGATGCCGTACTCGGCGATCTGATATTCGCCGATTGGCCGGTGCACTATCTGTCGGCTGACGGCGCCCGGCTCGTCCTCCGTTCGGCAATCGGCTATTTTCTGCCACCGGCGACGTTTGGCCGCATTTTCGGCACTGAGCATGTCGATATCGCGGTCTACCTCTGGACCGCGACGGGAGTGCTGGTCTTTCTCGCGCTGCTGCCTTTGCCACGGCATGTCGGCTGGCGCCTGGCATTGAGCTTGTGGCTTGCAGTGTTTTTCAGCGGCATGGATTTCGTCGGCCAATTGATCGCCACCGAGTCACTACCGCAATTTCCGCTCAGACTTGAGTGGTGGGTTCCGCTGAGCTACCCGTCGCTGACCAACCAGCTTCTTTGGGCGCCCAATCACAGCCTGCCGCTATGGATAGGCACCCTGCTCGTCTTGCGCCATCTGCACAGCCCGGATTTCCTGCGCATGGCTGCGGCATTGCTGCCGCTGACCCTGATATGGACGCCGTTCGCCGCGCTAGGGCTGGCGCCGTTCTGCCTGCTTGGCGCCGTCAAGGCCGTCCGCCAGTCCGGCTGGCGCTGCATTCCCTATGACTCGGTGGTTTCGGCCGCGATTTTCTCCGCACCCCTGATCATGTTCCTGCTGCTGGATTCCGGGCGGATACATGCCGGCATCGCCACCAATGTAGCCGATGGGGTACCCAGTTACACGCTGCAGGCGGCGTCCCTGCATTCCTATCTATTGTTCATCACCTGCGAATTCCTCTTCCTGGCCCTGGTACTGGCCCCGCATGTTCGACAATCGCGGGATGTCTTCGGCCTTGCGCTGCTGATTCTTGTCAGTCTGCCCCTGCTCCGCTTCGGCCCTTCCAATGATGTGCTGCTGCGACTGTGCGCGCCGCCACTAATCGTTTTGCTGGTGGTCTGCCTGCAGACCCTGCTCGATCCCGGTCGCCAGCAGACCCGATCGACACTGCTGCTAGCCTGGCTGTTCATCGCCATTGGTGCGCATACCGCCTTCAACGAGCTCTGGCGTGCCGCCACCTACGCTCGAGCGCCAGCGGACTACCGGCACACCCTGGCTGAGAAGCAGAACGGGCGGCCTGCGGCGCACTATGCGGCACAGCTCGGCACATCGGCCGCAGGCATATGGCTCAAGCCCCTGGCCAGGCCCGCCAGCGACACCCAACGAAATCCTTAGGCGCGCCGCGTCAGTCAGGCGGTCGGGAACCCGCCTCAGCCGCGGCGCGCGGCTTCCGCCGTCAAGCGCCCTCTGTGGATGCTCAGGTAAATTTCCTCGAGCGCACGAACGAATCGCTTCGTGTCGAACAGGGGCGCGCTGTCGCGATCGGCCAGCAGACGGCGCTTCAGATGCCCCAGACGTTCGGGTTGATGGCAAAGGTCGACACACAACTGAAGGTACTCGGGCATCGAGCGGGTGATGCACTCCGGCAAATGCGCGGCGGTCAGCAGACTCGCTCCTACCCGTCCGGCAAAACTGTGGCCGAGCAGGCTGATCATGGGCACCCCCGCCCAGAGGACGTCCAGGCCGGATGAGTGCGAGTTGTAGGGCCAGGGATCCAGCGCCAGGTCAGCCAGCTGCAGGCGTGCCAGATGATCCGACCGGGACGCCACGCGCCGCGCAAAGACTATCCGCTCGGGCGAAACGCCGCGTGCCGAGGCCTCGGCGAGGAGGTTCGCCGCAGTTCCGTCGGCAGGCTTGCTCAACCAGAGGATGCTGCCCGGAGTGGCCTTGAGGATGCTGCACCAGACATTGAATACCTGCGGATTGAACTTGTAGCAGTTGTTCATCGAACAGAAGACAAACCCGTCCTCCGGCAGTCCCGCCGCGGCGCGTCCGGGCGCCGCCGGTACCCCGGTCGTCGTGTCGAATGGCAGGTAACAGTTCGGCAGTTGCAGTATTCGTTCGCTGTAAGCCGCCGCCTGCGCAAAGGGAGTCACGACAGGATCGCCAAGCACGAAATCGGCAAGCCGCGGATCCGCCATGGTCCCGGCGTAGCCGAGCCAATTGACCTGGGTTGGCGCAGGCCGCAATGCCAGCATGGCGGCGCGATTGCCGCTGGTCCATCCCTGCAGATCGATCAGGACATCGATCCGGTCGCCGGCAATTCTTTCCGCGCCCGACTCGATGCCCAGAGCGGTGATATCGACGAAGTGGTCGAATGCCCTGCTCAATCGCTGCCGTATCTGGCTGCCGTCATCCGCCGACATCGAATAGCCGAAGACTTCAAAACCCGACCTGTCGTGGAGTTCGACAAGCTGCGGAATGACATGGCCGACCGGATGCTCCCGAAAGTCATAGGACAGGTAGCCGATGCGGACTCGCCTGTCGCTGCCTTCGTCGGCGGCGCGATGGACTGTCGGGAAACCATCGCCTCTGCCAAGGTCCGGTGCCACCGTCGCCGCCGCATGGCAGGCCGCGATCCGCCTCAGTTCGAGTTCGGTCACGCCCGGCACGGACAGGGCATGGAAGGGCGCCAGAGCGGGGCGCTCGAACTGCGCGGTCATTTGCCGCAGGCGCAGGATATTCTCGTCCAGCGCTCCCCAGCGGCAGGTGCGCAGGGACAGGATGATCAGCGCGCCGAGATTGAAGCAGCTGGCAGGATCGGCATCGGCGAGCACGGTGAAGCAAGAAAACGCCTCTTCGTTCATGTCGGCATTCAGCAGGGTGCCCGCCAGCAGATTGATCGCCTCGTCGTAATCGCCCGGATGCAGTTCGATCGCCTTCAGCAGGCAAGGCACAGCCTCCTTCCACTGGCTGGTATGGCAGTAGGCGGCGCCCTTGTTTTTCCATACCTCTGCGTCGCCGGGGGCCAGTTCCAGGGCACGATCGAAGGCCTCGATCGCCCTGTCGGAGCGCAACAGGGCCGACAGCACAATGCCGAGGTTGTTGTGCAGTTCGGCATCCTTGTCCGCGACGCCGAGCGCCTGCTCAAGAAGGGGCAGCGCCTCGTCATAGCGCTGCAGTCCGATCAGGGCAAAGGTAAGCGATTTGAGGACGTAAGGATGGCCCGGCAGAATTCGCTGCAGTTCGCGCGCTGACCTCTCGACTTCAGCATGCCGCCCTTGCTCGACCAGCCTGGCAAGGGGCTTGAGCACGTCGGGAAACGCGGTCTTGCGTCGATTCGAAATCGCCGCAAGTTGCCTGTTTCTATTTTTCAACTGACGCGGCCCCTGCCGCTGCGGGCGCATTGGCCGACGTGCCCAGATACCGCAGGAAGACTCCTTCCAGGGTCATCGTCGGGCGAATCTCGAGCACCGTGTGCCGGGCCTCGCGCAAGGCGTCGAGCACAGACCACAACTGATCGCGACGCACGTCGATCCGCCAGCGGCCCTGAGTTTCGGCGACAGATCCCGGCAGGGCAAGGCTGCCGGAAGAACGGACCGTCAGCGTCTGCTCATCCTGCAGGAGATCGGCGGGGGATTGCACCGTCATCAACCGTCCCTGGTGGATCAGGCCGAAACGGTCGGCCAGGCGCTCAATGTCGTGCAACACATGCGAAGTCAGAAAGATGGTGCCGCCGGAATTGCGGAATTCGCCGAGGATATCGACGACTTCCTTGCGCCCGACCGGATCGAGCCCGGAAAGCGGCTCATCCAGAATCAGCAACCGCGGCTTGATTGCCATGGCATGTGCCACGGCAACCCGTTGCACCATGCCCTTGGAAAAGCTCCTGATGCGCTTGTTTGCCACGCCGGCCAGCGAAAAGCGCTCCAACCAGCCCATGCAGTGAGCCTTGACGGCGGGCAAACTGACGCCGTGCAACGACATGCCCATCAGCAGGAATTCGAGCGGGGTGAGGTAGTCGTAGAGACTGGGGTTTTCCGGCACATAGCCCAATCCCAGGCGTGCCCGGTGATCATGAACATCCAGGCCGAACATTTTCGCCTGGCCGGCGCTTGGCTTCAGCACTCCGGTGAGCAATTTGATCGTCGTGCTCTTCCCCGCACCGTTGGCGCCGATGAAGCCGAACACTTCGCCTTGCGGAATTTCGAGCGAAAGGCCTTTTACTGCCTCGAAGGCCGGACTTGACCAAGTGCGCGGATAGGTCTTGCTCAAGCCGACGATGGAAATGGCGCTGCTCATTTTTTCAGGCTTTCCAGACCCACGGCGAGTCCCTTCTGATTCAGTCCATAGCCAATACCCAAGGGGTCGACAGGAATCTTCACCACGAATCCGTTCCGCCGCAAATCTTCGAGCGACTCCGGCGACTTGCCGTGGCGCAACTGGTACTCATTGGCGGCTTTGCGCAGCATCGCCAGATCGCGCAAACGCTGACTGCGCTTGTGAAGATAGGCGGCGAAATCCTTGCGCTTGGTCTGCGCCGCCATGGCATCGACAATCCGCGCGGCCATTTCCAGGTCCTGGCTGCGGGCGATCCATCGCGAAGCCAGGTCCTCCATCAACAATCTTTCGTCCGGATCGGGAAGGCGCAGAGCCGCTCGCCGTAACCATTCCGCCGCCCCCAACCCGTCGCCGAGAAAATGCACCAAGTAGAACCCATAGTAGAAGGGCGGCTGGTAGTCGTAGGGCCGGGCGTCCGTGGCCCGCCGCAGAATCGACTGGGTGGCTTCCATCTGGCCTTCCCAGGGCAGTATCGCCGCCGCGGTGTAGTAGTTGTCTTCGTGTGCGGGATTGAGCCATGAGGCATCCTCCTGCACCTTGGCCAGGACCCGGTAGTCCTCTGGCTTCATGCGGCTGGTCTCGGTCACCAGGGCGCGCACTGCAGCCCAGCTGGCGGCCAGATAGCGGTCGCCACCGGCCAGAACGACCTGCACGAACAGGGGCAGCGCCACCTCGATTTCCGCACCCGCGTTAACTCGCTTGATTTGCCCGAAACGGCTCTGTGCGAGGCTGAAAATCATCAGGCCCGTCAGAAGAAAAACCACCGGCAGGACGTGAAGGCGCCGCACCTGATGTCTCAAAAAAATTCGCGCCGACGAAAAATCATGACTGCCAGCGACATCAGAACGATCACATAACCCGTTGCCAGCAGTAGGCCGTTCGCGATCGCGCCTTCCCCCAGGGGCAGGCCGTACATCGGCCAGACTCGCCAGTCCAGGCGCGAAAGATCGGGAATCACCCAGCGAATGAAATCCATCAATGGCCCAAAGCGCGCCATGATCAGCGCATCGCCATCGGCTCCGCGCTCCAGGTAGTCGAGTACCGCACCCAGGCTCTTGCCGGCCACCGCAAACATCGCGCCGAGTGCCACCGGCAGCATCTGCACGGTGGACAGCGTCGAAATCAAGACAGCGAACGCGGCGACCACCACCGCATCGAGCCAGAAACCGCCTATCGTCGCCCAGTAGGCCCAGCCCAGATCGACCGAGCGCGCCTGCTCATACTCGCCGCCCGACAGCAAGGCCGAAACCCAGAGCAGCGTCCCGAGCAAGGCGGCGGCGACCGCCAACAGGCTGACGACACCGGCAAATCTGCCGACGACGTAGGCATCGCGCGAAACCGGATAGGAAAGGGCATACAACACCGTGCGGCGCTCCACCTCACGCCCCACCAGTTCCTGCACCCAGAACACGGCGAACAGCACGAGGCTGAAGCGCATGCCGGAAAAGCCGACATCGAGCGTGACGGTTTTCGGCTGGCGCGGGGAAAACGACGCTGCCAGGAAGGCAACGCCGACCAGCAGCGCCCCAAGGACCAGGATGAGCAGCACCGCCCGGCTGCGAAAGCCGGATCGAAGGGCGGACAGGCAGAATGACAGCATGAATGAAAGAAGCGCGCCGTAGCGCGCCCCTCTTAAGCTGGACTAGTACAGATCAGCTTGCGTCGCGCTTGGCAACCGATGCGGCATCCGTAATTTCCGTAGTCGAGCAACCGGTGGTTGCGCAGGTTCCGACAGCAGCGATGCCGCCGCCAGCCGTACCGCCGCCAAAATAGTTCTTGCCCTTCGACGAACCGGCGACCACACCCAGTGCCGTGCCGTTCTCCGAGTAGTTGCTGACCACGTTGGCCGAGCACTTGACGGTAAACGCCGTCTTGACAAACATGTTGGCAGTCGTGGTGACGCTGTAATTGCCGCCGGCGCCACCGGTACATGCGGCGGTGGCATTGGCCTGCGAGCTAATTGCGGAAGCTGCTATCGCAGCCAGAATCAAAGCTTTTTTCATAATAATAATCTCCTGGGTTATCCGAGTCCGAGTCTTACTGAATCGAGTTGGCAACAGCGGCGGTCAGCAGATTCTTGGCATCCGACTGAGCGGCCTTGTCCTCACCCTTCTTGGTGTACTCGCTGAACTGCGGAATCGCGATAGCCGCCAGAATTCCGATGATGGCGACAACAATCATCAACTCGATGAGCGTAAAGCCCTTCTGCAAGGTTTTCATTCAGTTCTCCTGATTAAGCAACGACACGTGTCGCTGCGAAAGCTTAAAGCAAGACCCAAGCCACCCCACGGAGACCAACCAGCACGCGATACAAGCAGCAGGGGAGGAAGTCTTGCCCATCCGATTCCCGCTTGGCAGCGGCAAAGTGACAAAAAACGGCACATGGCTGACGCAACTCGGCAGTGCCAACGGATTAATGAACAATTTCGGGAAGCTTGCGAGGACTATTTCCACATCGGATCCCGATCGCCATCGGGCTTATGCCACGGCTAAAGATCTGATTCGGCGATTGCCCGCGTGAGGAGGTTTCTGGCATCCGATTGCGCCGCCTTGTCCTCGCTTTTCTTCGTGTAGTCGCTGAACCGTGGCAGTGCAATGGCCGCAAGGATTCCGATGATCGCCACAACGATCATCAGTTCGATCAGCGTGAATCCGCCGTTCCCCCTCGGCAAGCTCATATAAGAATCCCGTTCAGTGCATCAAACAAGCTGTTTACTCATCAAGCAATTTTCAATCCATCGGCCGATGCCAATGCCCTGCCGCGCCTCAGCACAGCCGAAGTATCTGCGGCAATCCGGCTGCTGTCCAATACCCCGGATTCTGGTGCTCGTGTTCCGGGTTCAGGTAATGGATCAACTCGGGCAATTCCCGTCCCTGCCTGGCGCATTCCAGGATTAGTCGACGATTGATCGCGGGGGATGAAAACGGACTGTTGCATAACCATTCAAGACGCTCCAGCGCGCCGCTCTGAAAACGCGACGAATGACTTCGGCTCAACTCGAATTGCTCGCTCGCAGCCGCGACGAACCACTCCGATTCCCTGCCCTCGGGCGACAGCCGCTCATAGCGTTCGCACGGCGGATAGAAAGGCTGATCGATCTCCACCCCGGTTGCGCTGACCAGCTTTTTGAGAATGCCCACGGCGATGTCGCGCTGGCCCATATCCGTTGCCACTCGAGCCAATGTCGCGAGGCCTGCGGGTGTCTCGGTTTTCCGGCAATAACCGCTCAGCAGTTGAAATGCAGTGTTCAATGCCGCATAGCGGCGAGCGCAGTCCAAGCCTGCGCTCCGGTATGCCGCATAGGCGACGAATGCCTCGCCAAACGGGCAATCGCAGATGTCGTCGATCGAGAATTCAAACGCGCGGGCGTATGGCTGCGACAATGCTGCCTGAAGTGCCGCCGCACGCTCCTCGTTGCTCAATGCGAACGCCACGGGAGCCTCGGCCAGGAAGCCGGATTCCATCAGTATCGCCGCCCGATCCGCCTTGGCGGCGAAAAGATTCAGTTCGTAGGAATCGATCTGCTCGTCACTTGCCATCGGTACAAGACAGCTCGCATCACCCAGCAACCGGTAGGTGCGATAGCCAAGTACCTCGAGAATCCAGCGTGTGGCATTGGATTGACCGCTCCCGTGCTTGACTTCATACATCACTAGCGGCGAGTGGCTGGAGAAAAAGCCTCGCCCGCCAGCGACAATTCGCTCCTCCTGACCTTCGGCATCGATCTTGATGAAATCGATCGACGGCCATTGGCATTCCCTCTCCTGAATGTCGAGCGTCGACACGCGAACACGTTCGCCATTCCCTTCAAGCGGGCGGCCAGCGCCCAGTGAATTCAGCTCACTTGAAGATCCATCCTGCAGCCAACCCTCCTTTTCTGCATCGGCAAGCGCACAGACCAGAATCTGCAGATTATCCAGTTTGTTCCGGTGGCGACTAGCCTCGAGATGCCCCCTGGCGTCGGAGCCAGGCTCGAACGCAAACACGCGACCGCCATTGCCAACGGCGCGGGCAATCGGAAGGCTGTAAACACCGACATTGGCCCCAATATCAATCACGTTCATCCCGGGTCGCAACCAGCGCGCAACAAAATCGACCTCCTTTTCGAACCACTTTTCCTGTTCCAGCAACACATAGGTCGTGATGGATCGCAGGGTATCCGGAACCGAGATCGAAATTCCATCCGCCATATTTACGACTATCGCGGTATCGGTATTGTTGCGAGCCTTACCTTCCTGCCTTGCATTCTGGCTGTCGCAGGATTGGTTCGATTTGGATTCCGCCTTCAAGGCACTCGCGTTTGAGCCCTCACCACGGGGCTTTTCGGCAATCATGTTCAGGCTGACAGCGACGCCGTTCACGTCCATTGCACTCATGTCATCGAACAAACCGAAACTCTCGACGCGCCGTATCGCAACGTATCCCGAATCGCCGAGAAACTGCGCAAGAAACTCCTGATTCAAGCCGACGACGTGATAATCATGCTCGTCGACATGCCCGCCGAAAATCATCCGCATGACGAAAAAGCGCTGCTCAACCGTCAGTTCGCTCTTTGCCAGGAGCAAACCCGCCAGAACATCGAGGTCAGGAACGCTGATCATCACTCGTCCGCCAGGCTCAAGGACGCGATGCCATTCCTTGAGCGTTTCCATCAATTCGTACTCGTAGTCGAAATGTTCGACAACGTGGGATGCGTATATCTCCGAAAATGTCCCATTGCTAAAGCGCGACAAGTCGTTCGCATTACCGACGTGATCGACGCAGGAAGCAGGGGTCACATTCAATATTTCCCAGCCTTCGGCTCTTGCCGTCCCGCCGATATGCAGCCGCCGGGGAGTGCCTAGCTCAACGCGCGCTTCGAGAGCCTCGGGCTGCCCTGTCTGAACGTCTGGCATCGAAACATCCTGGCCGCCATACGCTGCTACTTCATCTCCAGACCGGAGGCTGTACTCGGATTGACCAGGCAACTTCAGAAGCTCGGCGGCGTGCGCAGTGGGTGCATTTTTGAATGCAAAAGCCGTGATCTCTAAAAATCCATATCGGGTAAAAACATGAGAAAAACCGGCCGCATGCAGGACGTCCAGCAGGGACTTTTCGGTGAACCCGGTCTTGTGCGCGAAAAAGTCGTTGCCACTGCGTTCAATTTCTCGACCATAGCCATAGATGACATCGCGAACCGTGATCGGGCCAGCGTTGGACTGATACAGGGTGTCAGTGATATCCAGACCCTGTTCCACCACCACGCGCATGAGCACTACAATATCCGGAATCCGAACAAACACGAAGCCGTCATCCTTGAGTACATGCTGAAATCCGGCCAACACCCGGGCGACATCATGCTGGTAGTAGTGTTCCAGATTATGCGAACAATAGACTGAATCGAAGGAGGCCGCCGGCAGGCGGTCAAGTTCCCGCGCATCGCAAAGCACGTCCGGATTGCATCCTGGGTCAATATCCAGCAGGACGTTGTCCCAGCCGGCGTATTCTGGCGGCAGGGGAATCTCCCGCGAGTTTCCACCGACGTTCAAGACTCTTCGTGCTGTCATATAAGCCGTAGTGAGTTCAACGTCAAACTGCAGTTTTTATTGCAAGCATGGCGAGTAGATTGCGTACGATTTGGATCTGCTGGAGCTTTCCACATCTTGGTCGATATCGGCACAGCGGGAAACGACTGGATCGCAAACGGCCGTGCAACACTTTTGGAAAGCTCCGGAATCCGTCAAAGACCAATTACCACCCTGTTGGAGCAGAGCACTGCGCAGTCAGCTTGCCACCAGCACCGCCTCATCCACCGCATCAATCTGTCCCGCATCGAGAAACTGCTCGGCATATCGCCGATAAACTCCCTGCTTGACAAAAACATCGAACAGATCGGGGTCGATATGGCCGCCCTTCTTGAAGTTGGCCATGATGCCCATCGCCTGCGACAGCTTCATACCGTGCTTGTAAGGCCGGTCGCGGGCGGTCAGAGCCTCGAAGATATCGGCGATGCCCATCATTCTGGCCTGGACCGACATCTGCTCGCGGGTCAGTCCCTTGGGGTAGCCTTTGCCGTCCATGCGTTCGTGATGGCCGCCAGCGTACTCGGGTACGCGGGTCAGGTGTTTCGGCCACGGCAGTTGTTCAAGCATTTTGATGGTGGCGACGATGTGGTGGTTGATGACGTCGCGCTCCTTCAGCGTCAGCGTGCCGGCACGGATGGTCAGGTTGACGACTTCGTCGGCGGTGAGGAACTCGGTTTCGACGGCATCGACATTACGCCACTTATGGCCGCTGCCGATGTCGCGCACGCGCTGCAGGTCCTCGTCCTTCATGGCCTCGCCACCGACATTGGCCTTGCGCAGGAACTCCCGGTCCGCGTCAAGGGCGCGGACTTCGTCCTGATAGGCGTGCCAGATACGGTCTTCCGCCGCGGGATTCACGTTTTCGCGAAGGGCCAGCTGCTTGCGCAGCGCATCCAGTTCCGCATCGCGCTTGAGCACTTCGAAGCGGGTGTCGATCAGTTGGATGCGATCGAAGAGGGTTTGCAGCTTGGTTGCCTTGTCCACCACGTGAACCGGCGTCGTCACCTTGCCGCAATCGTGCAGCAGGCCGGCGATCTTGAGCTCGTAGCGATCGCGCTCGTCCATCTTGAATGAAGCCAGGGGGCCTTCCTGCGTTGCGTCGGCCGCCTCGGCCAGCATCATGGTCAGGGCCGGCACGCGCTGGCAATGGCCGCCGGTATAAGGCGACTTCTCGTCGATCGCGAGGTTGATCAGTCTGATGAAGGCCTCGAACAGTTCTTCGAGCTGGGTGATCAGCAGGCGGTTGGTCAGGGCGATGGCGGCCTGGGAGGCGAGCGACTCGGCCAGGCTCTGGTCGGCGGATGAAAAAGTCGTAACCTCGTGTGTATGCGGATCGAGCGCGTTGATCAGTTGCAGCACGCCGATGATCTCGCCCTCATGATTCTTCATCGGCACCGTGAGGAAAGACTGTGATCGATAGCCGGTGCGCGCGTCGAAGCTACGTGTGCCGGAAAAATCGAAACCCGCCTCGGTATACGCATCGACGATGTTGACGGTCTTGTCGTGGATGGCGGCATAGGCAGCCACCATCGAATCATTCGACTCACCCCTGTCGTTGATCAGCGGCAAATTCGGGAAGTTGATGGCATTGCCGGTGGTGCCGCCCATCGCGATGTGCAGCGAGTCGGTACGCAGAATTTCGAAGCGCAGCGCGCGACCGTCTTCGGTTACGCGATAAAGCGTGCCACCATCGGCATGGGTGATTGTCTTGGCGGCAATCAGGATCGACTCAAGCAGCCGATTGATGTCGCGCTCCTTGGAGAGCGCGGCACCGATTGCATTCAGCTGTTCGAGACGACGAAACAGATCGGCGGAACTATCCATGCCCGTTCCTTACTTGATGCAGACGGCCCGCACCTGCTTGAGATCGGTCACGCCCTGCAGCGCCTTTTCCAGACCGTCCATCTTCAGGGTCAGCATGCCGTCCGCCAGCGCCTGGGCGAACAACTGCACTACGCGGGCGTGTTCCTGTATCAGCTTCTTCAGCGGCTCGGTGCCGATCATCAACTCATGCAAACCGACACGGCCCTTGTAACCGCTGCCGCCGCAGGTGTCACAACCCTTGGCCCGGGTGAAGACGAGATGGCCATCCTTGCCGTAGTCCTTGATCAGGCGCTCTTCCGTCGCGGCGTAGGCTGCCTTCATGTCTTTCTGGAAAATCTCGGTGTTTTCCAGTTCGCTGCAATACTCCTTCATGAACAGCCGGACTTCCTCGGCGTCGGGCGTGTAGCTCTCCTTGCATTTGCACAGACGCTTGGCCAGACGCTGGGCCAGAATGCCCAGCAGGGCATCGGAGAAGTTGAAGGGGTCCATGCCCATGTCGAGCAGGCGAATGATGGATTCCGGTGCGCTGTTGGTGTGCAGGGTGGCGAACACCAAGTGGCCGGTCAGCGAGGCCTCGATGCCGATGCCGGTGGTTTCGGCATCGCGCATTTCGCCCACCATGATGATGTCCGGATCGGCGCGCAAGAAGGCCTTCATCACCATCGGAAAGTCCATCACCTTCTTGTTGACCTGAACCTGGCGCAGGCCTTTCTGGGTAATTTCCACCGGATCTTCGGCGGTCCATATCTTGGTATCGACGGTGTTCAGATAACCCAGCACCGAGTGCAGCGTGGTGGTCTTGCCGGAACCGGTCGGACCGCAGACGAAGAACAATCCGTAAGGTTTGGAGATGGTTGCCTTGAGCTTGGTCAGGTTGGTCGGCAGCACGCCCAGCTTGTCCAGCGGAATCGGCTCGCCGCCGGCGAGGATACGCATGACGACGTCTTCGACACCGCCCGAAGTAGGAATCGTCGCCACCCGCAGTTCGATATCCAGCGGCCCGTACTTCTTGAACTTGATCTTGCCGTCCTGCGGCTTGCGACGCTCTGCGATATCGAGGTCGCACATGATTTTGAGGCGCGCCACCATCGCATTGCGATAGCTGGCCGGTACTTCGATGTACTTCGCCAGCGAACCATCGCGGCGGAAGCGGATCAGCACCTTGTCCTTGCCCAGGCCCGGCTCGATGTGAATATCCGAAGCGCCCTGCTGATAGGCATCGATGATGACCTTGTTGACCAGCTTGACCAGTTCATTGTCGGCCGCCGCGGAGATATCGTCGGCGGATCCACCGTCACCTTCACCCTCATCCTGATCGAGGGTCGACAGCAAGTCGCCCACCGAGCTGTCGTCGGTAAAACCGGGGACACCGGAGGCACCGAACAATTGATCCAAGGTCTGCCCGAATTCGTGGTTGGTGGTGACCCGATAGACGACCTTGGCCCGCGGGAACACGTTGTTGACGATACGCGAGCCCTTGACCTGCTCGGGGTCCATGCAGACCACCATGACGCCTTCCGGCCCCTCTTCCACCGGGGCCCATTTGGCCTGCTCCAGAAAGTCCCGTTTCAGGTTCTTTAGCAGGTCGACGGGCTTGATGCGGTCGGCCCGGAACGGCTCGTAGGGCACATTGAAGAACTTGCCCAGGGCAACACCCAGCGCCTGGTGCTTGACCTGGAACTCGTTGACCAGCACTTCCTCGATGTCGAGATTCTTGCGCCGCGCGGTGCGCTGCGCAAGCTCCAGTTCCTGCGCCGAAATGACGGCGTCGGAGACCAGGAAGTCATATTTGGTCTTGACCGCCTGGGCCGGCTTGCTGCGCTGATTGAAGGCAATCGCCAGGGTCTCGCACAGCCCCTTGACGCCTTCCTGGGCGACTGCGGCGAATGGCGTGCCCGCCTTGTTGTTGATGATCTGGACCACGCCCAGCAGTTCGCCGCTCTGCGCATCCACTACCGGCGCCACCAGCATCTGCTTGGTGCGATAGCCGGTGCGCTTATCGACTTCCTGCAGGAAACGCAGCGAGGGATTGATCGCCTTGAGCTCCGTATCGTCATAGACGTCGCGGATATTCACGGTCTTCTTGGCCAGTGCGACATGACCGGCGATACTCTGGTCGGCGATCGGCAGGCGCAGATCCTTGAAGGAATTCAGGCCGGTCTTCACCTTGGAAACGATGGACGCCTTGTCGTCGCCTACGGTATAGATCGTGAGCCGATCGGCATTGAACAGACTGCAGATTTCGCCGGACAGCTCCAGCATGATTTCATCGATGTTGGATGTCGCATGAATCCTGTTGGTAACGACCTGGAGATTCTTGAAAAATGCAAGGCGGGAGTCCACATCGGACCCGGCGGCCTCAGGAGATGCGGCAGGAACGGCACTCATCGGACTGACTCCATGGCACCAGCGTAGGCCCTCATGCCGCCATCGAGGAGCACAGCATTAAAGCCACGCTGGGAAAGCAAAAACGCAGCGGCGGAACTGCGACGTCCGGTCTGGCAATACACAATATATTCCTTCGCCATATCGAGCGCCGCCGACGCCTGACGAATGTCGTCCAGGGGTATGTTGATCGCACCGGGATAACCGTCGCTCCTGTATTCGGCAGGAAAGCGCACGTCGATCCAGGTCGCGCCTGCGGCAACCCGCCTTGTGGCCTCGTCGCCGGCAACCTTCTGCAGCAGCGGCGCGCGCAGCAATTCATTGAAGTCCTGCTTGGCCAGACGCAGCAACATCCCATCCGTTTCCATTATTACCGTCGCATTGCGCACGGTATCGGCCACCAGGGCCTCCTCGCCGAAGGCATTGCCTTCCTTGAGCTCTGCCAGTTGCATGCGGGAACCGGCGACCAGCCGAGAAACCTTGCAGCGTCCGCTTTCGATCAGATAGTAGTAGTCGCCGGGATCGCCCTGTTTGATTATCGTCTCGCCGCGCTTGGCCGGAACGCGCACGAACTTGGCCAACAGGGCCTGAATGTGGGCGGGAGGCAGTGACGCAAACGCACCGATCGTAAGATTGTCCACCGCGAACATGCCGGACATCATGCGCCAGTCGGTGCTATCGCTTCCACCCTGGGCATTCGCCGTCGGCACAGCCAACTGGGTCCAGGTCAGGACGATATCCAGGGTATCTTCCTCGAGGGCCAGCAACAGGACGTCGGTTATGGCCTTGCTCATAGCCGGCACCCTGCCGCCGCGCGCCAAGGGCGCAGCCGCCAGATCGAGGCCGCCGACCAGAACCCGCGACGTGCCATCCGGCAGCGTCACCAGCAGTTGCCCCCGCACCAGATAGACAACCTGCCGATCCAGGTCGGTGGCGCGAAATGGATCGCTGCCGCGCGCTGCCATGAACGTGCGGCAACGCGGCAACAACTCGCGCAAACCGTCACTGCCAAGCGACATCAACGGTTGCAAGCGGGCCAGCAGCTCAATATTCACCGTATCGGTCATGTTCAGATTTCGAAAATCTGGTTGTTCTGCAGCATGCCGGGGCGGAATTCACCAATGCAGTCTTCGATCTCCTGCATGGTCAGCTCGATTTGTCCCGGCTTCAGATGGGTGATGAAAACCTCGGCGTCGCGCTGCAGATGGGTCAGTTCTTCCAGCAGCATGCTCGGACACAAATGCAAGGATGCGACGGCCAGACGCTTCTCGCTGTCCGAAAAGGCGCACTCGATGATCAGGTAGCGCAGATTGCGAATCAGGTTGACCTGCTGCCACAGATCGGGGCAAGGCCCGGTATCGCCGGTAAATACCAGACTGCCGTGCCCGGAATCAAGGTGATAGCCGACGGCCGGCACCGTGTGATTCGCCGGCAGGGGCATTATCTTGCGGCCATCGAGGTCCACCGCCTCCCCGACGCGTATCGTGGCGAAGCGCAGAAACGGCTTCTCCGGCGTCGGAATCACGCTGAAGTCAGGCCAGATCGCCCAGTTGAACACATGTGCGCGGATGATTTCCAGAGTCGCCTCGGTCGCATGCACCGTCACCGGGCGATTGCGCATGTCGCCCACCGTATCGACCATGAACGGCAGGCAGGCAAGATGATCCAGATGCGAGTGGGTAATGAACACATGATCGATCTGGGCGAGTTCGGCGATCGCCAGATCGCCTACCCCCGTTCCGGCATCGATCAGGATATCGTTATCGACCAGAAGCGAGGTCGTGCGCAGATGGCGCCCGCCGATTCCACCACTACATCCGAGGATTCGTACCTTCATGAGCCCTACTTGGTTTCGAAAATGGTGACGCCATCCCAGTTCTCTCCGGGCGGCTCCTTGCGCAGGTGTTCAACGCGCTTGACGTACAGATCATAAAGGTAACGAGGCTTGATGCGCTGCAGATTCATCAGCGTCAGTTCCGCCTGATCCCAGTCCTGGGTCCGATAGGCGCGCAAGGCTTGGTTCCACAGCTTGATTTCCTCAAGATCCTCGCGCGCGACCTTGCCTTCCTCGCCGACCGGCTCGTAGATACCCACCGGATCTTCCTTGCCCTTGACCCGCACCCGGTCCAGTTCGCGGAAAACGAATTCCTTCTTCAGCAGTTCGCGCGTGCTTTCGCCGACAATGAAGCCAACTCCGTACTGTTTGGTGATGCCCTCCAAACGCGACCCGAGATTGACGGCATCGCCCATCACCGTATAGGACTGGCGCACCGGCGAACCCATATCGCCGACGGTCATCGGCCCGGTGTTTACGCCGACGCCGATCTTGAGTTCAGGCCAGCCGCGCGCCACCAGATCCTTGTTCAGTTCGTGTAGCGCGACATGCATTTCCAGGCCGGTAAGCACGGCATTTCTCGCGTGTTCGGGATCATCCACCGGCGCCCCCCAGAAGGCCATGATGGCGTCACCGATATACTTGTCGAGCGTGCCGCGGTGCTTGCGCACCACCAGGGTCATGGCGCCCAGATACTGATTCATCAAGGTTGCGAGTTCGTTCGGTTCCAGGCCTTCGGATATGGTCGTGAATCCGCGTATATCGGAAAACAGCACGGTGAGTTCGGCCTTGCGCCCGGCCATGCTGTAGTTCTCCGGATCGCGGCTCATCTCCTCGACCAGTTCCGGCGGCACATACTGCCCGAACAAACCGGTCAACTGGCGCTTGGTTCGGGACTCGACAAAATAGCCCCAGGACATGTTCATCGCGTAAAGCAGCACAATCGCGATCATGCCGTTGGCCAGCGGCAGCACCACGTGGGAGACGTGCCAGAAGCTGAAATTCACGCTGAGCAGCAGCAGCAGCACAATGACGCCGACCACCGTGGCACGCAATGGCGACAGCATGGGCAGCAGGAAAACCATCACCGCGCCCGCGATCAGCACCAGAAGCACGTCTGCGCCGAGAATGTAGGGGGGCTTGTGCTTGATCGCCCCATCGAGCATGCCCGCGATCAGATTGGCGTGTATCTCGACCCCCGGATAGGCCGCCCCAACCGGCGTGGCGCGCAAGTCCATGAGTCCCGGGGCGGTGGTGCCGACCACCGCAATCCGCCCGGCCAACTGTTCTTTGGGAACCTTGTCGTTGAGTACATCGGTAATCGAGATATAGGGGAAGCTTCCCTGGTAGCCGCGATAGGGAATCAAGGTCGCCGCATTTTCGTCCACTGGAATGCTCATTGCGCCGCCATTGGCGCCTTTGAGTTCCAGCCACTCCATGGCCGCATAAGAGCCGGGTGCGTTTTCGGGGTAGCCCGGAGTAATAGACGGATTACCCAGCAGGTTGCGCACCATTGCCAGCGAGAGAGACTCGTAGTACTTTCCGTCGTATTCCACCAGCAGGGGAACCCGGCGCGACGTCCCGTCGATATCCACCAGCGGATTGAAATGCCCGGCGCCGGCCGCGGCCTTCTGAAACTCCGGCAGGTTGCCCCCGAAACTTATCCACTGGGTAAAACCTATGCGGCGGCCACTGAATGTACCGGCGGGGAACACCGGTGCCGGAGCGGCACCGGAACTGACGCCGCCTTCCTTGCTGGAAAAGTAGTAACCAAGGACGACAGGTCGATTTTTCAGCGAAGCCGCGAAGCGCGCATCGTGGTCAAGCTGCGGGCGCAACTCGCGCAGCGAAGATTGAAAGCCCGCCACATCCCTGAGTTCCTTTTTCGCCAGGGACTCGAGCGACTTGAGGCCGGAGCTTTCGTCGGGCTCGGCAAAGACCACGTCGAAGCCCACCAGCCGAATCCCGTACTGGTCGAACAGCTTGTTCATCAAGGTCGCCAGCTTGTCGCGGCCCCATGGCCAGCGTCCCTGTTCGGCCAGCGATTTCTCGTCGATATCGAGTATCACCACGCGTTGATCCACGCCTTGCGGCATGGTCAGGCGCACCTTCACGTCGTAAATCAGCGAATCCATGTGATTGATGAACGGAATCTGGTAAACCCGCGCCGAATGGCCGAGCAGGACCAGAAGTATCAAAAGTCCGAGCGCGTAACGGGGCAGATACTGTTTCAAGATATCTCCATGGCTTGTCGGTCTTTTGCTTCAGTTCTTCAGGAAGAATTCCATTTTTATGCCCGCCAGTTCGATCACGTCATGGTCCGCAAGTTGATGTGCCTGGGTGCCGAGCGCCGTGCCGTTGACCACCGGGAAGCTGGTGCCTTCGACATGGGTAATGAAATAGCCATGCGGCCGACGCGCAATGACGGCTACCTGGACACCCGGCTTGCCCAGTGTGGTGAGTGTCTTGACCAGTTCCATTTCCTTGCCGGCATTGCCTCCCGACAGGAGCTGGATCACCCCCAGCGGCACCGCCGGGGCTGCTGCCGGCTGCGCTGCCGCAGGTTGCGCTGGCATGCCGGGCGAAGTCGAAGTGTGTTCGGCAGGGGTAGGAGTAACAACCGGAGCCGCTGGCGCGACGCCAGGCTGCTCCGCGGCGGCTTTCTGTGCGGCGCCGGGACGCAGAATCATGGTCTTTTCGAAATCCGCGGCCGCCGTCTGCTGGGGAATCTCACTGACATACTTCAGCCGGTACTTGCCCAGTTCGATGGTGTCGCCGTTTTGCAGGAAGTGCTTCTTGACCGATTGACCGTTGACGAAGGTGCCGTTGGTGCTGCCCAGATCCTCAAGAAAGGAATCATTGAGTATGGTGATTACTACCGCGTGTTCGCCTGAAATTGCCAGATTGTCGATCTGGATGTCATTGTGCGGCTTGCGACCGATCGTGGTGCGCTCCTTGGTCAAGGGAATTTCCTTGAGCATTGTGGTTTCCATGCTGAGTATGAGCTTAGCCATTGTTTTCGTCCTTCGAGGTCACTGAGCGCTGCATCACTTGAACCAGGCCAGGAAACGGGACCACCATCCGCGTGCGGCCGGATATTCTCCCTTCACCTTGACCAGGATTACCGAAACATTATCGCGGCCGCCGTTATCGTTGGCCATCTGGATCAACTGCATCGCGCATAACTCCAGATTCGCCGAAAGGGCGCCGAGAGTCATGGCAATTTCGTCATCTTCAACCATGTCGTTGAGGCCGTCCGAACACAGCAGATAAACGTCGCCGGGAATCACCGCGTGATCGTGGATCTCGGCCGCCACTTCGGGATCGATGCCCACGGCACGGGTAACCAGATTCTTGTTCTGCGAATGGCGAGCCTGCTCCGGAGTGATCAGGCCGGCGTCGAGTTGCTCCTGCAGTAGCGAGTGATCGCGCGTGATCTGCTGAAAATCCTCGCCGCGCAAACGGTACATGCGTGAGTCGCCGATGTGGCCGACCGTCACCCGGTTGTCGTGAAACACCGCGACCACCAGCGTCGTTCCCATGCCGGCATATTGCGGCTGTGTTTGGGAGGACTGATAGATCGCGCTATTCACCAGGCCCATCAGCGTTTCCAGGGTGACTTCGGCCCACGATCTGCCACCCACCACGCTGCTTGGTTCGCGTTCGAGGAAGGCTTTCGGAAGTTCCGCACCAAGCATGGTCGTCGCCATGCCACTGGCGACTTCTCCGGCGTTGTACCCACCCATCCCGTCCGCAAGCACGGCAAACCCGCACTCCATGTTGGCCATGACCGCGTCTTCATTGTTGGAACGCACCATGCCCGGATTGCTGCTGGTGACAATTTCCAGAACCGTACTCATATCCATGGATCGGCCCTCAGATGCTGATATCAACGCCCGAATCATCGGCGACGGCAGCGCCGCCGGTCATTGTCATGCAGGTGCGGATGTCTCGTGCGAATTCGGCACCCGTCTGATAGCGCGCATCGGCGTCCTTGGTCAGCGCCTTGTCGATGATCGCAGTCAGGCAGTCCGGCAGCGCGGGATTGACGGCGCGAATATCCGGGTGCGGCTCGTTCGCAATACGGAACATCAGTTGCGCCATCGAATCGCCTTCGAAGGGCAGCTTGCCGCAAGACATCTGGTACAACATTACCCCCAGAGAGAACAGGTCGGAACGGCCGTCGATCTTCTTGCCCGCAAGTTGCTCGGGCGACATGAAGCTCGGCGTGCCGAGCACCATGCCGGTCTTGGTCTTCGACGAATCGGTAATGCGCGCAATGCCGAAATCGGTCACCTTGACCTGGTCGGACTCCGGCTCGTACATGATGTTCGCCGGCTTGATGTCGCGATGCACGACATTGAATTCGTGTGCGTAGGACAGCGCATCGGCAACCCGCGCGACGATGCTCATGACGCGCGGCAGCGGCAGTAGATTGCCCGGCTTGGCGTAAGCCACCAGATCCTTGCCCTTGAGAAATTCCATCGCGATGTAAGCCAGATCGTGTTCCTCGCCGGCATCGAACATGGTGACGATGTTGGCATGGTTGAGACGTCCGGCGGTCTCGGCCTCGCGGAAGAACCGTTCCTTGACCTCGACCAGCTCGTCGGCCTCGAATTCCTGCGACAGAGCCATGGTTTTGATCGCCACCACGCGATTGATCTTCGGATCGCGACCGAGATAAACCACGCCCATCGCCCCCTTGCCGAGTTCCTTCTCGATTTCGTAACGGCCCAGCATCGGCTTTTCCACATTGCCCGCGGTATCGATCAGGCTGGCATTGCTGCGCCCGCCACTGCCGCCACCGAGAATCACGGTTTCCGACAGCTGCTTGGCGCGATTCACACGGGACTCGATATCGCGGAACTTCGGATTGAAATCGAAGATGTAGCGGAATACCGCCTCGGCCTTGTTGAACTGGCGCTTGCGCTCGAAATCCAGCGCGAGGTTGTACATGTTTTCCATCAACTGCTCGTCCATCGGGCACTTGCGGAACTTGTCGAAGGCCATGTCGAGCTGGCCCTGGCCCTGGAAAGCCAGGCCCAGCATGCGGTTCGATTCCGCCGAATCCGCATCCGACTTTTCCTTGCCGCGTTCGGTAACGACAAAACGCTTGACGGTCAGCAGTAAATGGCCGACCAGCAACAGGGCTGCCGGAATCATCAACTTCAACCACATCAACTGCGTCGACATCAGCACGAAGTGGATGACGATCAAGGTCACCAGGAGAGCCACGGTGATCCCCGCCGCCAAGCCGGCCTTGATCCGCGGCAGCAAGGCAATGAGATAGGCCGCGATCAGCAGGAACACCAGTTTTTCGACCCAGAAGCCCCAGGTCGGGGCGACGAAGAAATGTTCGGAAAGCAGGCTGGAAACCGCATGCGCCTGCATCAGCACGGCCGGCATCGATGGGCTGATCGGAGTCACGAAGACGCTGCCGACCGACGACGAGGTCGGCCCGATCAGAACGATCTTGTCGCGATATTTTTCATAGGGAATCTTGCCGCTCTTGACGTCGAAAAAGGAATCGATCTGAAACGCCGGATTGCCGTCCTCCCTATCCTTGTAGTAGAAAGTCAGCATCCGCGTATCGATGTCCGTGCCGATATTGAGCTTGCCCAGTTTGACCGAACTGCCGGCAACGACCCGAATGTCCGCCGGCGTCAGGTTGTGACTCTTGGCGGCCACCAACAGGGACAGCGAAGGGTAGGCCTGATCGAAGTAAGTCAGCACCAGCGGCTCGGTACGAATCGCGCCGTCGACATCCGCGGTCACATTGAGGTGGCCGATGGCCGTCACCACCTTGCCCAGCGGCTCGATCACGCCGGCGTCGACGCCCAGCGTCGGATAGGGCGGAGCCTCATCCGCAGCGGACAGCTTGACCGCATTTTTCTTGACGTAATCGGGCAGGTCCTTGTCCGGCCGTCCGCGCGGCTCCCCCAGCACGAACAGCATCGGCAGCGCCACATTGCCCGCCTTGGCGAAGGCATCCGCCAGCCGGCGGTCGGTATTCAGCTTCTTGTCCGCCTCGATCAGTATCGATTCGATCTGCGGGCACGAGGACGGCACGATGACCGGTTCCGGAGCCGGGGCTGCGGGCTCGCCAGCCACAGGCGCTGCTGTGGGCGCCGGCGTTGCGGCGACTGCCACGACCGAGGGCAGTGTGACGCCGCAGGTCTCGATCAGCTTGTTGATATAGGCCAGGCCCTGGTCGCGCTGCGGCTCCGAGTAGAACACCGTGGTGGCGATCACCTTGGCCTTGGCGGCAGCCAGCTTGTCCACCATGTCGGCCATGATCTCGCGCGACCATGGCCAACGGCCGATGTTGTCGAGGCTGGGCTTGTCGATCGCGATCACGGCGATCTTGTCCGAAGGAACACGCGAGGTAGCCGCCACGCCCATGTCATAGGCCTTGCGTTCCAGGCTCTGCAGCAGGTCTCCATTACCCAGAATCAGCACGACAATGCTGACCGCTACGCCGAAGAACCAGTCACTCTTCCAGAAGCTAGCCTTCTTCATCAGTCGCTACCCTGTGTGAGAGCCCTCATTAAAACAGGACAATAAGCGCAATTCTTACAGTCCTGCATCAAGTCCGTCAATCAATTTAATGACGTTCGGCGTTGGGTAGCCGAGCAATGTCGCGATTCTATGCGCAAAAAAGCCGTCCCGGTTTGCGCCGGGGCGGCTTTCGCGAAGTCCTTGCGCCGTATCACCAGCGCCAACTTTCGGAATGAGGCTTAAAGCAGTGCCTTGAGCAGCTTGGCCATTTCGGACGGGTTGCGCGTCACGGTGAAGCCGCACTCTTCCATGATCGCCAGCTTGGCGTCGGCCGTGTCGGCGCCGCCGGAAATCAGCGCGCCGGCATGGCCCATGCGCTTGCCGGCCGGCGCGGTGACGCCTGCGATGAAGCCGACGATCGGCTTCTTCATGTTGGCCTTGCACCAAACCGCCGCTTCGGCTTCGTCCGGACCGCCGATCTCGCCGATCATGATCACCGCATCGGTGTCAGGGTCATCGTTGAAGGCACGCATGATGTCGATGTGCTTGAGGCCGTTGATCGGATCGCCGCCGATGCCGACAGCGGACGACTGGCCGAGGCCGATTTCGGTGAGCTGGGCGACGGCTTCATAGGTCAGCGTGCCGGAGCGCGAGACCACGCCGATGCGGCCCTTGCGGTGGATGTGGCCGGGCATGATGCCGATCTTGATCTCGTCGGGCGTGATCAGGCCGGGGCAGTTGGGACCTAGCAGCAGGGTCTTCTTGCCACCCTTGGCTTCCTTGGCCTTCATCTTGTTGCGCACGATCAGCATGTCGCGCACCGGGATGCCTTCGGTGATGCAGATCGCCAGATCGAGGTCGGCCTCGCAGGCTTCCCAGATCGCGTCGGCGGCGCCCGCCGGCGGCACGTAGATCACGGAAACGGTGGCGCCGGTGGCGGCCCTGGCGTCCTTGACCGAGGCGTAGATCGGCACGTCGAAGATCTTCTCGCCGGCCTTCTTCGGATTCACGCCGGCGACGAAGCAGTTCTTGCCGTTGGCGTACTCGATGCATTTCTCGGTATGGAACTGGCCGGTCTTGCCGGTGATGCCCTGGGTGATGACTTTGGTATCTTTATTAATCAGGATGGACATAGCGCTTCCTTATTTGACGGCGGCGACGATCTTGCTCGCGGCATCGGCCATGGTGTCGGCGGAAATGATCGGTAGGCCGGACTCCCTGAGGATCTGCTTGCCGAGATCTTCGTTGGTGCCCTTCATGCGCACCACCAGCGGCACGCTGAGGTGGGTTTCCTTGGCCGCGGCGACGACGCCGGCGGCGATCGTGTCGCACTTCATGATGCCACCAAAAATATTCACCAAGATGCCTTTGACTTTTGGGTTCTTCAGCATGATCTTGAAGGCTTCGGTGACTTTCTCGGTGGTGGCGCCACCGCCAACGTCAAGGAAGTTGGCCGGCTCGGCGCCGAACAGCTTGATCGTGTCCATAGTCGCCATGGCCAGACCGGCGCCATTCACCAGGCAACCGATGTTGCCGTCGAGTGAGATATAGGCCAGATCGAATTTCGAGGCCTCGATTTCGTCGGCGTCCTCCTCATCCAGATCGCGGTAGGCGACGATCTCGGGGTGGCGGTAAAGCGCGTTGGCATCGAAATTGAACTTGGCATCGAGCGCCTTGATGCCGCCGTTGCCTTCGAGAATCAGAGGATTGATTTCGGCCAGGCTGGCATCGGTTTCCATGTAGCAGGTGTAGAGCTTCTTGAAGGTATCCACGGCCTGTGCCATGGAGCCTTCCGGCACGCCGATGCCCTTGCCCAGTTCGAGAGCCTGTGCATCGGTCAAGCCGGTCGCCGGGTCGATGAAGACCTTGATGATCTTCTCCGGTGTCTTGTGCGCAACTTCCTCGATGTCCATGCCGCCCTCGGAAGACGCCATCATGGCGACCTTCTGCGTGGCGCGGTCGGTCAGCGCGGCGACGTAGTATTCCTTCTTGATGTCGGCGCCTTCCTCGATCAGCAGGCGGCGTACTTTCTGGCCCTCGGGGCCGGTCTGGTGCGTCTTGAGCTGCATGCCGAGAATGGCCTTGGCGTAGATTCTGACTTCGTCCGGATTCTTGGCGACTTTCACACCACCGCCCTTGCCGCGTCCACCGGCATGGATTTGGGCCTTGACCACCCAAACCCGGCCACCGAGAGTTTCCGCTGCCTTGACCGCCTCGTCGACGGAAAAGCAGGGAATGCCGCGCGGGGTCGTCACGCCGAATTTCTTCAGGATTTCCTTGCCCTGATATTCGTGGATCTTCATGCGTCTTCCTTGATATATATGGTGCGTTGATCGGGAGCCGGCATTTGAATTGGGTTCGGGTGCCGGTCTTGTTGCCGCGGAATCAGCGCGTACCATACCGACGGTCTGATTCCGAAGTGGTCGTGCGCCGCCGCAAAAACAGGACTGTGGCGCGATTGTTGCGGCGCGAAATACTAACATAAGCGTACTTAATGGAAGCTTACAAGCGCCGCTCCCGCCTGCATACGGCCGCGCCGGGAGCCTGCATAATGGTTTTCCGTTCGAGCGCCCAAGGCTCACGCCCCGCCACCTGCAGGAGATTCCGATGAACCGCCCCCGCTTTCTGCTGGCCCTGGATCAGGGCACTTCCAGTTCGCGCAGCATCGTGTTCGACACCCGGGGCCGCATCGTATCCGTCGCGCAAAGAGAGTTCCGCCAGATATTTCCCCAGCCCGGCTGGGTCGAACACGACCCGCAGGAAATCTGGACCAGCCAGCTGATCACCGCGCGGGAAGCGCTGGCCAAGGCCGGCATCGGCGCCGCCGAGGTGGCCGCCATCGGCATCACCAACCAGCGCGAGACCACCCTAGCAGCCTGTCGGACTTCACCAATGTTATGCTATAATCATAGGCATTGAATC
>NZ_JASJPC010000026.1:0-45423 GCF_031426875.1 Sulfuritalea sp. | reverse complement strand
TGGAAGAGGGTCTGCGTTTCGCCATCCGTGAAGGCGGTCGTACCGTCGGCGCCGGTGTCGTCGCCAAGGTCATCGAATAACTATTGTTGCAATACAGCGAAAAGGGCGATAAAATCTCGCCCTTTCGCGATTTGCGACCTCGCTCTTTAAGGATTTGTAATGCAAAGCCAGAAGATACGCATCCGCCTCAAGGCATTCGACTATCGCTTGATTGATCAGTCGGCGCTTGAAATCGTAGAAACGGCGAAGCGCACTGGCGCTGTCGTGCGCGGCCCGGTGCCGCTGCCGACGCGTATTGAACGCTTCGACGTATTGCGGTCGCCGCACGTCAACAAGACTTCGCGGGACCAATTCGAGATTCGCACCCATTTGCGCCTGATGGACATCATCGATCCGACCGACAAGACGGTCGACGCGCTGATGAAGCTGGATTTGCCCGCTGGCGTGGATGTCGAGATCAAGTTGCAATAATTTGTTCAGTAGCAGGGGCTCCGACTTTTTCGGAGTCTGTCGCGGTGACATTTGTCGCTGATTTTTGAAAGTGGGCCCGGCCAATCGTAGCTGGGGTTTAGGAGAATAAAATGAGTCTAGGCCTTGTTGGACGCAAGGTTGGCATGACGCGCGTCTTCGCTGAGGATGGTTCTTCCATTCCGGTGACGGTGCTCGATGTGTCGAATAATCGCGTCACACAAATCAAGACACCTGAGGTGGATGGTTATGCCGCCGTTCAGGTGACCTTTGGCAAGCGTCGCGCAAGTCGGGTCAGCAAACCCGCGGCGGGACATCTCGCCAAGGCCGGCGTCGAAGCCGGTGAAGTTCTGAGGGAATTCCGCGTTGCACCGGATCAGCTCGCCGGATTCAAGCCGGGTGACGTGATCGCGGCAAGCATTTTCAGCGTCGGACAGAAAGTTGACGTGAGCGGCACCTCAATCGGCAAAGGTTTTGCTGGTGCAATCACCCGCCACCATTTTTCGTCGAATCGCGCTTCGCACGGCAATTCCTTGTCGCACAATTCGGCGGGATCGATCGGCATGGCGCAGGATCCGGGCCGTGTGTTTCCCGGCAAGCGCATGGCGGGGCATCTCGGCGATGTCGCGCGTACGACGCAGAATCTCGAAGTGGTTCGCATCGACGAGGCGCGCCAACTCCTGCTGGTCAGGGGTGCGGTGCCTGGCGCCAAAGGGGGCGATGTGGTCGTCGCTCCGGCCGTCAAGGCATCCAACTGAGCGGGGATGACATGGAACTCAAACTAATTAACGCCCAGGGCCAAGCCGCGGCAACCATGACGGCGTCTGATGCGCTGTTTGGCCGCGAATTCAACGAAGCGCTGGTGCATCAGGTGGTGGTCGCCTATCAGGCAAACGCCCGCGCCGGCAATCGCAAGCAGAAGGACCGCGAAGAGGTGCATCACAGCACCAAGAAACCGTTTCGCCAGAAGGGTACCGGTCGAGCTCGTGCTGGTATGACTTCCTCGCCTATTTGGCGTGGCGGCGGTCGGATCTTTCCGAACACACCCGAAGAAAACTTCACCCAGAAGGTCAATCGCAAGATGTATCGCGCCGGTCTGGCAGCGATCCTGTCCCAACTGGCCCGAGAAGACAGGCTGGTGGTGATTGACGATTTCACCATGGAGGCGCCGAAGACCCGCCTGTTTGCACAAAAGCTCAAGGACATGGGACTGGGCTTGGACTCTGTGCTGCTGGTGACCGACAGCCTGGATGACAATCTGGTGCTGGCTTCGCGCAACTTGCCGAATGTGCTGGTGCTGGAAGCGCAGCAGGCTGATCCGGTATCCCTGGTGCGTTTTCCCAAGGTGATTTTCACCAAGGGCGCCGTGGCCAAGATCGAGGAGATGCTGGCATGAGCAAGAACTTCAATCCGGAACGTTTGCTGCAAGTGCTGGTGGCCCCGCAAATTTCCGAAAAGGCTACCTACATTGCCGACAAGAACGAGCAGGTCGTGTTCATCGTGACTCCCGACGCGACCAAGCCTGAAGTCAAGGCGGCCGTCGAAATGTTGTTCAAGGTCGAGGTCAAATCGGTTCAGATCGCCAACCTGAAGGGCAAGATCAAGCGCGCCGGCCGCAACATTGGCCGCCGCAGCGACATCCGAAAGGCATTTGTCTGCCTCAAGCCCGGTCAGGAAATCAATTTCGCGGAAGGGGGGGCTGCTTAAATGGCTCTCGTAAAAGTCAAGCCGACCTCGCCGGGTCGCCGTGGTGTCGTCAAGGTTGTCAACCCGAACCTGCATAAGGGGCGCCCGCACGACAAGCTGGTTGAGTCGAAGACCAGGACTGCTGGTCGCAATGCGCATGGCCATATCACCACGCGGCATATGGGTGGCGGCCACAAGAAGCTTTATCGGGTTATCGATTTTCGCCGTGACAAGGATGGAATTCCGGGCAAGGTGGAAAACCTTCAGTACGATCCGAATCGTTCCGCGAATATCGCTCTGGTGCTTTATGCCGACGGCGAACGCCGCTACATCATCGCCACCAAGGGGATGGTCGTTGGTCAGCCGGTGCTCAGCGGTCCCGAAGCTCCGATCAAGCCGGGCAATACCCTGCCGATTCGCAGCATTCCGGTTGGTACCACCATTCATTGCGTCGAGATGATGCCTGGCAAGGGCGCGCAGATTGCCCGTTCCGCCGGCACGTCGGCCCAACTTCTGGCCCGTGAAGGCACCTACGCCCAGGTTCGGCTGCGTTCCGGCGAAATCCGTCGCATCCACGTCGAGTGCCGTGCCACGATCGGCGAGGTTGGCAACGAAGAACACAGTCTGCGCAAGATCGGCAAGGCCGGTGCGATGCGTTGGCGTGGGGTTCGGCCGACCGTTCGCGGTGTGGCGATGAACCCGGTTGATCACCCGCATGGCGGTGGTGAAGGACGCACTGGCGAGGGACGCGTTCCCGTTAGCCCGTGGGGCCAGCCGACCAAGGGCTATCGCACTCGCAACAACAAGCGCACGGACGTCATGATTGTCCAACGCAGGCCGAAAGGTAAGAGGTAAGACATGGCACGTTCTATCAAGAAGGGCCCGTTCATCGACGCTCACCTGCTCAAGCGGGTGGATGCAGCGCGCGCCTCTAACGACAAGCGCCCGATCAAGACATGGTCACGCCGTTCGACTATTCTTCCCGACTTCGTGGGATTGACCATTGCCGTGCATAACGGCAAGCAGCACATCCCGGTCTATGTGTCGGAAAACATGGTTGGCCATAAGCTTGGCGAGTTCGCGCTGACGCGAACTTTCAAGGGCCACACGGGCGGCAAGAAAGCCGCTGCGAAGAAGTAAGGAGCGACGATGGAAACCAACGCAAACTTGCGCGGTGTCCGACTTTCTGCCCAAAAAGGCCGGCTTGTTGCCGACCTGGTGCGCGGCAAGCCGGTAGATCAGGCGCTCAGTATTCTGGCATTTTCGCCCAAGAAGGGTGCCGGCATCATCAAAAAGGTGCTCGAGTCGGCGATTGCCAACGCAGAGCACAATGATGGCGCAGACATCGATGCATTGAAGATTACGCGTATCTATGTGGAAAAGGGCACGGTGCTCAAGCGCTTTACGGCGCGAGCCAAGGGACGCGGCAACCGCATCCTCAAGCCGACTTGTCACATCTTCGTGACCGTTGGCGATTAAGGGGGACACATGGGACAAAAGATTCATCCGACCGGTTTTCGGCTTTCGGTCACACGCAACTGGACTTCCCGCTGGTACGCCAGCAGCAAGACCTTCCCGCAAATGCTCAAGGAAGATATTGAAGTCCGTGATTATTTGAAGAAAAAATTGGCGCATGCGTCTGTTGGTCGTGTGGTGATTGAGCGCCCGGCCAAGAACGCGCGGGTTACCGTCTACAGCGCCCGGCCTGGGGTTGTTATCGGCAAGAAGGGCGAGGACATCGAGCACCTGAAGGCTGAACTCCAGCGCAAAATGGGCGTGCCTGTGCATGTCAACATCGAAGAAATCCGCAAGCCGGAAATTGATGCTCAACTGATTGCCGACTCGATTGCCCAGCAACTTGAAAAGCGCATCATGTTCCGTCGCGCTATGAAGCGTGCGATGCAGAACGCCATGCGCCTAGGCGCTCAGGGTATCAAGATCATGAGTTCGGGTCGTCTGAACGGCGCCGAGATCGCCCGCAGGGAATGGTATCGCGAAGGCCGCGTGCCCTTGCATACCTTGCGTGCCGACATCGACTACGGTACTTCCGAGGCAAAGACCACCTACGGCATCATCGGGATCAAGGTCTGGGTGTTCAAGGGCGAGATTCTGTCACGCAGCGAAGCCTTGCTGGCAGCCCCCGAGCCCGCTGTTGATGACCAGCGCAAGCCCCGTCGCAGTCCCGGACGCCCGCGCGAGGGTGAGGCGGACGCCAGACCCGCAGCACGCCGTGCCCCCGCAAAAAAGGCCGAGGAAATTAAGCCCGAAACCAAGCCGGAAGCCGTTGCTGCAGCGCCCAAGGCACCTGTCAAGCGCGTGCGCAAGGCAGCCCCGGCCACGGCCGAGGGTGTTGATAGCGCAGCGAAAGAAGGCAAGGAGTAAAACATGCTGCAACCTGCCCGCAGAAAATATCGCAAGGAACAAAAGGGTCGCAATACCGGGCTCGCCACCAGGGGTGCCAAGGTGAGCTTTGGCGAGTTCGGCCTAAAGGCCATCGGTCGCGGTCGCCTAACTGCCCGTCAGATCGAAGCTGCTCGCCGTGCCATGACCCGTCATATCAAACGCGGTGGTCGAATCTGGATCCGCATTTTTCCGGACAAGCCGATTTCGAAGAAGCCGCTGGAAGTTCGTATGGGTAACGGTAAGGGCTCTCCGGAATATTGGGTCGCCGAGATTCAGCCGGGCAAAGTCCTTTACGAAATGGACGGTGTTGACGAGACGTTGGCGCGAGAGGCTTTCCGCCTTGCAGCCGCCAAGCTTCCGCTTGAAACTACCTTCGTTACCCGCCATTTGGGATAAGTCATGAAAACAAGCGAGCTGAGAGCAAAAAACGTCGAGGATCTGCAAAAGGAGCTTTTGGAGTTGCGCAAGGCGCAATTCGGACTTCGCATGCAGGTGGCTACACAACAGCTGACCAATACCAGCCAGGTCGGCAAGGTGCGCAAGGACATCGCGCGCATCAAAACCATTCAGCGTGAGAAGGCGGCAGCAAAATGACGGATGCGACGACTCAAACCGTGCGACGTACCCTCCAGGGGCGTGTTGTGTCGGACAAAATGCAGAAGACCGTGACGGTGTTGGTTGAGCGCAAGGTCAAGCATCCTGTTATCGGCAAAATCATGACGCGTTCAAAGAAATATCACGCACACGTTGAAGGTTTGGAGACTGTAGCCGGGGACTTGGTCCAGATTGAGGAATGTTCCCCAATCTCCAAGACCAAGGCATGGCGTGTCGCCAAGGTTGTCGAGAAGGCACGAGTGGTCTGATTGCGACTTTGCTGCGAAACATTCGGCAAAGCGAAAATATTAGTTGACAAGATGGTGGCGGGATGTAAAATCTCGCCTCTTTGCTCCGCCGGGGTATTCTCTGCCCGGCATTCCAGCCCCTAGCGGGCTCCAAGACTGATCGCGAGAGTTAACTCAAACGCGGATTAAGTTGGAGATGAAAAAATGATTCAAATGCAGTCTCTGCTGGATGTCGCCGATAACACGGGCGCGCGTTCGGTCATGTGCATCAAGGTGCTTGGTGGTTCCAAGCGCCGTTATGCCGGCATTGGTGATGTCATCAAGGTCAGCATCAAGGATGCCGCACCGCGTGGTCGTGTAAAAAAAGGTGAAGTCTATAGCGCAGTAGTGGTGCGTACCGCCAAGGGTGTGCGTCGTTCGGACGGCTCGCTCATCAAGTTTGACGGCAACGCAGCGGTATTGCTGAACAACAAGTTGGAACCGATCGGCACGCGCATCTTCGGCCCGGTGACGCGCGAGCTGCGTACCGAGCGATTTATGAAGATAGTCTCGCTGGCTCCCGAGGTTCTTTGAACCGGCAATCGAGGACTCGATCATGAATAAGATTCGTAAAGGTGACGACGTTGTCGTTATCACAGGCAAGGACAAGGGTAAGCGAGGCGTCGTATTGAATAGCCTCGATGCTGACCGCCTGCTGGTTGAAGGCATCAATCGCGTCAAGAAGCACACCAAGCCTAACCCGCTCAAGGGTAATCAGGGCGGCATTATCGAGAAAGAAATGCCGATCAATATTTCCAATGTGGCGCTGTTCAATCCTGCCACCCAGAAAGCGGATCGCGTTGGTTTCAAGCTGCTCGACGACGGTCGCAAAGTCCGGGTGTTCAAGTCGAACGGCGAAGTTGTTGACGCGTAAGGATCAGTCATGGCGCGCTTGCAGGAATACTACAAACAAACGGTCGTTCCCGAACTGCTCCAGAAGTTCGGTTACAAGTCGATTATGGAAGTTCCGCGCATTACCAAGATCACCCTGAATATGGGTGTGGGTGAGGCGGTCGGTGACAAGAAGGTGCTTGATCACGCTGTTGCCGATATGACAAAGATTGCCGGTCAAAAGCCGGTGGTTACCAAGGCGCGCAAGGCAATCGCCGGCTTCAAGATTCGTGAAGGTTATCCGATCGGCTGCATGCTCACGCTGCGCGGAAATCACATGTACGAGTTTCTTGACCGCCTGGTCACGATCGCAATGCCGCGCATCCGCGATTTCCGCGGAATTTCCGGCAAAGGTTTTGATGGGCGTGGCAACTACAACGTCGGGGTCAAGGAACAGATTATTTTCCCTGAAATTGAGTACGACAAGATCGATGCGTTGCGTGGCATGAATATCAGCATTACCACCACCGCGAAGAACGACGAAGAAGCGAAGGCGCTTCTCGCCGCATTTAAGTTCCCCTTCAAGAACTGAGGGACGTATGGCGAAACTAGCTCTAATTAACCGCGAAGAAAAGCGCGCCAAGACGGTGGCGAAGTATGCCGCCAAGCGCGCCGAACTTTTTGCCGTAATCAACAACGTCAAGCTGTCGGATGAGGAGCGCATGGATGCGCGACTGAAGCTCCAGCAGTTGCCCCGCAACGCGAGTCCGTCCCGTCAGCGCAATCGTTGCGCACTGACCGGGCGTCCGCGCGGTGTGTTCCGCAAGTTCGGTCTGTGTCGTAACAAACTGCGCGAGATTGCCATGCGCGGCGAAGTGCCCGGCATGACCAAGGCGAGCTGGTAAGGAGAGCGATATGAGCATGACCGATCCAGTTGCTGACATGTTGACCCGCATCCGCAACGCGCAGATGGCGGAGAAGGTGTCCGTTTCCATGCCGTCTTCCAAGCTAAAGGTGGCTATTGCCAAGGTGCTGAAGGATGAAGGCTATATTGATGATTTCGCGATTCGTGAGAATGGCGCCAAGCCCGAACTCGATGTTGCCCTCAAGTACTATGCCGGGCGTCCGGTGATAGAGCGGATTGAACGCGTTTCCAAGCCGGGCCTGCGTGTCTATAAGGGCAAGGATGATCTGCCTCGCGTCATGAACGGACTGGGTGTTGCCATCGTCTCCACGCCTAAGGGTGTGATGACCGACCGCCGTGCGCGGGCGGGCAATATGGGCGGCGAAGTTCTCTGCATCGTCGCCTAAGGAGCCGCTACCATGTCACGTATTGCAAAATATCCGGTTGATGTACCCAAGGGCGTCGAAGTGATGCTCTCCGATACCGAGGTCGCGATCAAAGGACCGCTGGGCACGCTGAAGCAGTTCATGTTGCCGGCTGTGAAAGTCGAGAGGAATGGCGAGCAACTGCTCTGTCGCGCCGTTGATGGGGCGCCCAACGCGGGTGCCATGTCGGGTACCATGCGCGCGCTGCTCAACAATATGGTTATCGGCGTAACCAAGGGTTTTGAAAAGAAGTTGAATTTGGTGGGCGTCGGCTATCGTGCCCAGGCACAGGGGGCCAAGCTGAATCTTACGCTCGGCTTTTCGCACCCGGTGGTGCATGACATGCCAAACGGCATCAAGGTTGAAACGCCGACCCAGACTGAGATCCTGATCAAGGGGATCGACAAGCAAGTGGTTGGTCAGGTAGCCGCTGAAGTCCGCGCCTACCGGTCTCCGGAGCCCTATAAGGGCAAGGGTGTCCGGTATTCGGACGAAGTGGTTGTCATCAAGGAAACCAAGAAGAAATAATCGAGGCGCTGAATCATGGAAAAGAAACAGGCTCGTCTGCGCAGGGCGCGCAAAACCCGCGCCAAAATTGCGGAGCTCAAGGTGGTGCGCCTCGCGGTGCATCGCAGTAACTTGCATATCTCTGCCCAGATTTTTTCGGACTGCGGCACCCGCGTACTCGCTGCTGCTTCGACCATGGAGCCGGAAGTGCGGAGCCAGGTCCCGAACGGCGGCAACGTCAATGCCGCCAAAACGGTTGGCAAACTCATCGCCGAGCGGGCCAAAGCGGCCGGCATCGAGCAGGTTGCGTTCGACCGCTCCGGTTTTCATTACCACGGCCGCGTCAAGGCGCTGGCTGAAGCCGCCCGAGAGGGCGGTCTCAAGTTCTAAGCGAGACGGACATGGCTAAACCGCAAGGCAGGAAACAGCAGCAGGTCCAGGAAGAGCGCGACGATGGCATGCGCGAAAAGATGGTGTCCATCAACCGCGTTACCAAGGTGGTGAAGGGCGGCCGAATTCTCGGTTTTGCCGCGCTGACCGTGGTAGGTGACGGCGATGGCGGCATCGGCATGGGCAAGGGCAAATCCCGCGAAGTTCCGGTCGCCGTCCAAAAGGCGATGGAAGAGGCTCGGCGCAAAATGTCCAAAATCAGCCTAAAGGACGGCACCCTGCATCACACAGTTAAGGGTAAGCATGGCGCTACCACGGTGCTGATGTCCCCCGCGTCTCCCGGTACCGGCGTCATTGCTGGCGGCCCGATGCGCGCCGTGTTCGAGGTGATGGGCGTGACCGACGTGGTCGCCAAGACCATCGGCTCGACCAATCCCTACAACGTGGTGCGCGCAACGCTGCACGGCTTGTTGGCGATGAGCACCCCGGCCGAGATCGCTGCGAAACGCGGCAAGGCCATAGCCGAAATTCTGGAGTGAACCATGGCTGACAAAACAATCAAGGTCACGCTGGTAAAGAGTGTGATCGGTACGAAGCAGGATCATCGTGCGACGGTTCGCGGCCTGGGCCTGAAAAAGCTGAATAGTTCGGCTCAACTCGAGGATACGCCCGCAGTGCGGGGCATGATCCGCAAAGTGGCCTATCTGCTGAAGTGCGAAGGCTGAGGGGATATCGATGAGCATGGAACTTAACAATCTGAAGCCGGGCGCCGGCTCCAAGCACGCCGCGAAGCGTGTCGGGCGCGGTATCGGCAGCGGACTCGGCAAAACCGCCGGCCGCGGACACAAAGGGCAGAAGTCGCGTGCCGGTGGTTTCCACAAGGTAGGCTTCGAGGGCGGTCAGATGCCGCTGCAAAGGCGTTTGCCGAAGCGTGGATTCGTTTCCCTGACGGCTAGCCGCAATGTTGAAGTGCGCCTGTCCGAGCTGGACAAGTTGCCGGTCGAAGAAGTGGATCTGCTGGTGCTGAAGCAGGCCGGCGTGATCGCAGGCGACGCCTTGTCAGCGAAAGTCATTCTGTCGGGCAAACTGAACCGCAAGATTGCGCTGAAGGGTGTCGGTGCGACCAAGGGTGCGCGTGCTGCGATCGAAGCGGCTGGCGGCTCTGTCGCCGATATAGCAGCAGCCTGATAGCGGACGAGGACGGACTCAGTGGCAACTCCCCAGGCAGCAGCTCTCGGCAAGACCGGAAAATTCGGCGACCTCTGGCGCCGACTCTGGTTCCTGCTGGGTGCGCTGGTGGTTTACCGAATTGGGGCCCATATTCCAGTGCCGGGCATCGATCCGGTAAAACTGGCCGAGTTGTTCCAGGGCCAGCAGGGCGGCATTCTTGGCGTTTTCAACCTATTTTCCGGGGGCGCGCTGTCCCGCTTTACGCTTTTCGCGCTGGGCATCATGCCCTATATCTCCTCATCGATCATCATGCAGTTGATGACGATCGCGGTGCCCTCGCTCGAGGCGCTGAAGAAGGAAGGCGAGGCAGGACGACGCAAGATCACCCAATACACCCGTTACGGAACCGTGGCCTTGGCGCTGTTCCAGGGCTTGGGCATGGCCGTCGCCCTTGAATCGCAGGCCGGACTGGTCCTCGATCCGGGCCTCATGTTCCGCTTCGTGACCGTCCTGACATTGCTGACCGGAACGATGTTCCTGATGTGGCTGGGCGAGCAGATCACCGAGCGCGGCTTGGGCAACGGCATCTCGATCATCATTTTTGCGGGCATCGTTGCCGGCTTGCCGAGCGCGTTGGGCGGGCTCTTCGAACTGGTCCGTACCGGGGCGATGCATGCAATTTCGGCGTTGTTCATTTGCGTCCTTGTGGTTCTGGTCACCGGCTTCGTGGTGTTCGTGGAAAAGGGCCAACGCAAGATTCTGGTGAACTATGCCAAGCGCCAGGTCGGCAACAAGGTGTACGGCGGACAGAGTTCGCATCTGCCTTTGAAGCTCAATATGTCAGGCGTGATTCCGCCGATCTTTGCGTCCTCGATCATTCTGTTCCCGGCCACGGCGGCAGGCTGGTTCGGGTCCGGCGAGGGCATGACCTGGCTCAAGGACATCGCGGCAACGCTGTCGCCGGGGCAGCCGATTTACGTGATGCTGTATGCGACGGCAATCGTATTTTTCTGCTTCTTCTACACCGCCCTGGTCTTCAATTCCAAGGAGACGGCGGACAACCTGAAGAAGAGCGGCGCATTCGTTCCCGGCATTCGTCCGGGCGACCAGACGGCCCGCTACATCGACAAGATTCTTACCCGTCTGACGCTGGCCGGCGCGATCTACATCACGGTGGTTTGCCTGTTGCCCGAATTCCTGATCCTGAAGTGGAACGTGCCGTTTTATTTTGGGGGTACCAGTCTCTTGATTATTGTTGTGGTGACGATGGACTTCATGTCTCAGGTGCAGGCCTATGTCATGTCGCACCAGTACGAAAGTCTTCTGAAGAAGGCCAATTTCAAGGGGGCGGGTTTCCCGGCTCGCTGAACCATGTCGAAAGAAGACGTCATTGAAATGCAGGGAGAGATTGTCGAAAACCTCCCGAATGCCACGTTCCGAATCAAGCTCGAGAACGGGCATGTGGTCCTGGGCCATATCTCCGGCAAGATGCGCATGCACTACATTCGTATTCTTCCCGGCGATAAGGTCACCGTGCAGCTCACGCCCTACGACCTTTCCAAGGGCCGTATCGTGTTTCGCGCCAAGTAGTTTGGCAATAATTTCCGGAGAAATCCAATGAAAGTTCTGGCTTCGGTCAAACGTATCTGTCGCAATTGCAAAGTCATTCGCCGCAAGGGTGTGGTCAGGATCATCTGTACCGACCCGCGGCACAAGCAGCGTCAGGGTTGATAGAGCGATTCTGATCAGATATAATCTACGGTTTCGCGTTTTTCAGCTAGCCCACCAATAACCGCATCAGCGGCGACGAACAGGTAAGCACATGGCTCGTATAGCAGGCGTCAACATCCCGAATCACCAGCACGCGGAGATTGCTCTCACCGCGATCTATGGCATTGGCCGCACCCGCGCACGGAAAATCTGTGACGCGGTTGGCGTCAAGCGTTCGGCAAAGATCAAGGAACTCACCGACAGCGAAATGGATCGCCTGCGTGAAGAGGTAGGCAGATTCACCGTCGAAGGCGATTTGCGCCGCGAAACGACGATGAATATCAAGCGCCTCATGGATCTTGGCTGCTATCGTGGCGTGCGTCATCGGCGCGGCCTGCCCGTGCGCGGACAGCGCACCCGTACCAACGCACGGACCCGCAAGGGACCGCGCAAGGCAATTTCGATGGGCAAGAAGTAAACCAGGAACCATTACATGGCTAAGACCGCAACCAAAGTTCGCAAGAAGGTCAAGAAGAACGTCGCCGAAGGCATTGCGCACGTTCACGCTTCCTTCAATAACACCATCATCACCATCACCGATCGCCAGGGCAACGCGCTGTCGTGGGCCACGTCCGGCGGTGCCGGCTTTAAGGGTTCGCGCAAGTCCACTCCGTTTGCCGCGCAGATCGCTGCCGAAGCTGCCGGCAAGGCAGCGCAGGAGTGTGGCGTCAAAAACCTGGAAGTTCGCATCAAGGGCCCCGGCCCGGGACGCGAATCTGCGGTTCGGGCGCTTAATGCGCTTGGCATGAAGATCACCAGCATCACCGACATTACCCCGATTCCCCACAATGGATGCCGGCCGCCCAAGCGCCGCCGCATCTAAGGCAATAAGGATACGACACCAATGGCCCGCAACCTAGATGCCAAGTGCCGCCAGTGCCGCCGCGAGGGCGAAAAGCTGTTCCTCAAAGGCGAGAAGTGCTTCACTGACAAATGTTCCGTCGAGCGCCGTGCCTACGCGCCCGGCCAGCACGGCCAAAAGTCCGGGCAGCGCTTGTCCGGTTACGGTACGCAACTGCGCGAAAAGCAAAAAATTCGTCGCATTTATGGCGTTCTCGAACGACAGTTCCGCAAGGTGTTCGGCGAGGCTGAAGCCAAGAAGGGACAGACTGGCGAGAACCTGCTGAAGCTGCTCGAAGCTCGCCTCGACACCGTTGCCTATCGCATGGGTTTTGGCGTGTCACGCGCCGAAGCGCGGCAGGTCGTGCGCCACAACGGCGTGCTGATCAACGGCAAGCCCGTAAACATCCCGTCCTACAACGTGCGTCCTGGAGACGTCATCCAGTTGCTCGACAGCACCCGCGGCCATTTGCGCACCAAAGCCGCGCTGGAAGCTGCCGAGTCACGTGGTTTCCCGGCATGGATCGAGGTGGATGTCAAGGCTGGCAAGGGTGTGTTCAAATCCTATCCGGCACGCGAAGATCTGCCGCCCTCGATCAACGAGGGTCTGGTCGTCGAACTGTATTCGCGTTAATAAGTAGTTATGCGCCTGGCGTCCTTCGGACGCCAGGCGTCGTCCATTTGAAGGAATGCACATGCACACACTTCTGAAACCCCGCAGTATCGATGTCCAGCAGCTTTCGCCGGTGCATGCCCGCGTGGTCATGGAGCCGTTTGAACGCGGCTATGGCCACACGCTGGGCAACGCCCTGCGCCGCATCCTGCTGTCCTCTATGGAAGGCGTGGCCCCGACCGAAGTATCGATCGAAGGCGTGCTCCACGAGTATTCGACGCTGGACGGCGTGCGCGAGGACGTGGTTGACGTTCTGTTGAACCTGAAGGGCGTGGTGCTGAAGATGCACAATCGCCGCGAAGCCACCCTCACGCTTTCCCGCGATGGCGAGGGCGTGGTAACGGCGCGCGACATCGAAACCACCCATGACGTCGAAATCGTCAACCCGGATCATGTCATCGCCCACATCGCTCCCGGCGGCAAGCTCAACATGCAGATCCGCGTCGAATCCGGCCGCGGCTACGTGCCGGCCAATCAGCGCGAAATCGCCCGCGAGAACCGCGCCATCGGCCAGATCATGCTCGACGCCTCGTTCAGCCCGGTGCGTCGCGTCAGCTATTCGGTCGAGTCGGCCCGTGTCGAACAGCGCACCGACCTCGACAAGTTGATTCTCGATATCGAAACCAACGGCGCGATCGACAATGCCGAGGAAGCGGTGCGTACCGCAGCCCGAATCCTGATGGAACAGCTGTCGGTGTTCGCCGATCTCGAAGGCACGCCGATGTCCGCAGAAGCGCCGAAGCAGACCTCGGTCGATCCGGTTCTGGTGCGCCCGGTGGATGATCTGGAACTGACGGTCCGTTCCGCCAACTGCCTCAAGGCCGAGAACATCTATTACATCGGCGACCTGATTCAGCGTACCGAAACCGAGTTGCTCAAGACCCCGAACCTGGGTCGCAAGTCGCTCAACGAAATCAAGGAAGTCCTGGCTTCGCGCGGCCTGACCCTGGGCATGAAGCTCGAAAGCTGGCCGCCGGCCGGGCTGGAAAAGCTCGCCTAAGCTAGCGTTCAGTGGACTTACCTTTGGTTAGTCGTAACTAAAAGCTCGCCTGATGGTTTCAAGACCGGGCTTCGGCCCGGTTGCTGCATCTGATTCATTGTTGTATTTGCTGCACTGATTCACAAACTCTCGATAACCATTAACCGGCCACTTGCATTGCGCGGTGGCCGCAAAAAACGAGGACATCAAAATGCGTCACGGTAACGGACTTCGCAAACTCAATCGCACCTCGGCGCACCGCCAGGCAATGCTGCGCAATATGGCAGTTTCCCTGTTGCGCCACGAGGCCATCAAGACCACCCTGCCCAAGGCCAAGGAATTGCGCCGCGTGGTCGAGCCCCTGATCACGCTGGGCAAGAAACCGAGCCTGGCCAATCGGCGCCTGGCGTTCGATCGCACGCGCGATCGCGAAATCGTCGGCAAGCTGTTCGACGAGCTCGGCCCTCGCTACGCTGCCCGCAACGGCGGCTATCTGCGCATCCTCAAGATGGGCTTCCGCGTCGGCGATAATGCACCGATGGCCTACGTCGAGCTGCTCGACCGTCCGGCGGGCGACACTGCCGAGGCTCCTGTAGCCGAATAAGCCAGAGCGATGCAAAAAAAGCCGGGTGATGCCCGGCTTTTTTATTGCCTCCGCGAATCCAGAAACCCCGCGATGCGGGCGAGGCCTTGCTCGATCAGGCCCCGATCGACTGTATAGGCAAAGCGCATGTGGTGTTGTGGCGCGTTGCGACCGAAGTCCAGGCCCGGCGTCGCGGCCACGCCCGCTTCGGTAAGCAGTTGCCCGGCAAGGTCGTCGCTGTCGGCGGCCAGGGCGCTGCAGTCGGCATATACATAGAATGCGCCATGCGGTTCGGCGGCGATTTTGAACCCGAGCTGGCGCAGACCGGGCAGAAGGACGTCCCGCCGCAAGGCGAACTCGTGGCGCCGGGCTTCGAGGATGGCCATCGTGTCAGGGTCGAAAGCGGCCAGCGCCGCATGCTGGGCCACGGTCGATGGCGCGATGTAGAGGTTTTGCGCCAGCTTTTCGATCTCGCGCACATGGCGTTGCGGTGCAACCAGCCAGCCCAGGCGCCAACCGGTCATGCCGAAGTACTTGGAAAAGCTGTTGATGACAAACACCTCGTCGCTGATCGCCAGCGCCGATTCTGCATCTGCTCCATAAGTCAGACCATGATAGATTTCATCGACCAGCAGCGTGCCACCGCGGACCGCGACGGTATTGGCCAGGGATGCCAGGGTCGCTGCATCGAGCAGGGTTCCGGTCGGATTGGCTGGCGAGGCCACCAGCAAACCGCGTGTCTGCCCGGTCCATGAGGTCGCAACCTGCTCCACCGTCGGCTGGTAGTTCGCTGCCGCCTCGACGGCGAGCGATACCGGCCTGCCTTCGAGCAGGCGCAGGAAGTTGCGGTTGCAGGGATAGCCGGGGTCCGGCAGCAGCCATTGGTCGCCGGGATTCACCAGCACGCCGAGCGCCAGCAGCAGTGCCCCGGAGGCGCCCGCCGTCACCACAATCCGCGCCGGCGAAATGTCCAGGCCGTAGCGCGCGTGATAGAAGCCGCTGATCGCTTCGCGCAACGGGGTCAGGCCGAGGGCCGCCGTGTAGTGCACGTGACCGCCGGCGAGGAAGCGCTGGGCGGCTTCGAGGATCGGATCGGCCGTGGCAAAGTCGGGTTCGCCCACCTCCAGGTGAATGATCGAACGACCCGCGGCTTCCAGCGCCGCAGCGCGCGCCATCAGCTCCATGACATGAAACGGCGCGATCTGCGCCATGCGTGCCGCGATGTTCACTCGGATCTCCAAAAAAACGGCCGCCTTGCGCGAAGCAGGGCGGCCGATTCGTGGTTCGGCGTACCGCCAGCGCCTACTCTTAATCCACCAACGCCAATTCGAACAGCTCGCGCTTGAGGGTCAGCGAGCGCGGCAAGCGGCTCTTCAGCTTGTCGAACCATTCGGCGTGCAGCTTGAGTTCTTCGCGCCAGGCGGCGGTGTCCACGGCGGTGAGTTGCTCGAACTGCGCCTTGCTGACTTCCTCGCTGCCGCTCCAGTCCAGGTCCTCGAAGCGCGGCATCCAGCCGAGTGCGGTTTGCCGGGCGTCGGCCCGGCCGGAGCAGCGGCCGACCACCCACTTGAGGACGCGCATGTTCTCGCCGAAGCCCGGCCACATGAAGTTGCCCTCGGCATCCTGACGGAACCAATTGACGGTAAAGATGCGCGGCGCGTGCTCGATCTGGTGCCCGACGCGCAGCCAGTGGTTGAAGTAGTCACCCATGTGGTAACCGCAGAACGGCAGCATGGCAAACGGGTCGCGGCGCACGATGCCCTGGGCGCCGGCAGCGGCGGCTGTGGTTTCCGAACCAAGCGTGGCCGCCATATAGACGCCGTAGTTCCAGTTGAAGGCTTCGAACACCAGCGGCACCGTGGTCGAGCGGCGGCCGCCGAAGATGAAGGCCGAGATCGGCACGCCGGCGGGATTCTCCCAGTCCGGGTCGATCGAAGGACACTGGCTGGCCGGCGCGGTGAAGCGTGAATTGGGGTGGGCGGCCTTGCGCCCGGTCTCCTTGCCGATCTGCGGCGTCCAGTCCTGGCCCTGCCAGTCGATGCAGTGCGCGGGCGGCTCCTTGCTCATGCCTTCCCACCAGACATCGCCGTCGTCGGTTAGGGCGACGTTGGTGAAAATGATGTTTTCCTTCAGCGTCGCCATGGCGTTGAAATTGGTTTTTTCGCTGGTACCGGGGGCGACGCCGAAAAAGCCGGCCTCCGGATTGATGGCGTAAAGACGGCCGTCCTGCCCCGGCTTGATCCAGGCGATGTCGTCACCGACGGTGGTGACTTTCCAGCCGCCGAGGCTCTCGGGCGGAATCAGCATGGCGAAGTTGGTCTTGCCGCAGGCCGACGGAAAGGCCGCCGCGACATAGGACTTTTCACCTTCCGGGGATTCGACGCCGAGAATCAGCATGTGCTCGGCCAGCCAGCCTTCGTCGCGCGCCATGGTCGAGGCGATGCGCAACGCAAAGCATTTCTTGCCCAGCAGCGCATTGCCGCCGTAGCCGGAGCCGAAGGACCAGATCTCGCGGGTCTCCGGAAAATGGCTGATGTACTTGGTTTTGTTGCATGGCCATTTGACGTCGGCCTGGCCGGGCTCCAGCGGATGACCCACGCTGTGCAGGCAGGGCACGAAAACGCCATCGCTGCCGAGCTGATCGAGTACCGCACGGCCCATGCGCGTCATGATGCGCATATTGACCACTACATAAGGGCTGTCGGAAAGCTCGATGCCGATGTGGGCGATCGGCGAGCCGATCGGGCCCATCGAGAAGGGGACCACGTACATTGTGCGCCCGCGCATGCAGCCCTTGAACAGGCCGCGCAGGGTTTCCTTCATCTGGTCCGGATGTTCCCAGTTGTTGTTGGGGCCCGCATCTTCCGGGTCCGAGGTGCAGACGTAGGTGCGGTCTTCGACGCGGGCGACGTCGGATGGGTCGGACTGGACGAGAAAGGAGTTCTTGCGTTTGGCCGGGTTGAGTCGAATGACGCTGCCGGTCGCGATCATCTGTTCGAAGAGTCGATCGGATTCTTCCCGCGAGCCGTCGCACCAGACGATGTAATCGGGTTCGGTCAGTGCGGCAACTTCGGCAACCCAGGCGACCAGACGGGCGTGTTTGACGTAGGCCGGGGCTTGGAACAGTTTGGGCTGGTTCATGACGCGAGAATCTCCACTATGGAATTGAAGTCGCGCCGGCCTGCCGGGCGATCGGCGGGTAGGGATCGACAAGGCTTCCGGCTGTCCGCAACGGAGGGCGGGGTGGCCCGATCGCGGAGCTGACATAAACGCAAATTATCCCACAATCGAATGCCGCACGCGGCAGGTCGACAGCTGCTGTCCTCCTCGTGCGGACAGCAATGACCGGGAATGGAGACCTGCTTGCCGGCCACTTTGGGGAAATGCGCCGGGAAACTTCCGGTTTGTCACAAAGTTGATGCTGGCGGCACGGCGCTACAATTGAGGCCGACGCTAACAGGAGATGGTTTTCATGGACGAACGTATCCGCGCAGCGGCGCTGGAATATCACCGCAACCCCAAACCCGGCAAGATCGCTGTTACCCCGACCAAGGCGCTGACCGGTCAGGCCGATTTGTCGCTGGCCTACTCCCCTGGCGTCGCCGCCGCCTGCGACGAGATCGTGCGCGACCCCTCCACGGCGGCCTTGTACACCTCGCGCGCCAATCTGGTGGCGGTCATCACCAATGGCACGGCGGTTCTAGGCCTGGGCAATATCGGGCCGCTGGCGGGCAAGCCCGTGATGGAAGGCAAAGGGGTGCTGTTCAAGAAGTTTGCCGGTGTCGATGTATTCGACATCGAAGTTGCCGAGAACGATCCGGACAAACTGGTGGACATCATCGCCTCGCTGGAGCCGACCTTCGGCGGCATCAACCTCGAAGACATCAAGGCACCCGAGTGCTTCTATGTCGAAGCCAAGCTACGCGAACGGATGAAGATCCCGGTGTTCCACGACGACCAGCACGGTACAGCGATCATTGCCAGCGCCGCGGTGCTGAACGGCATGCGGGTGGTCGGCAAGGATCTCGCCCAGGTCAAGCTGGTCTGCTCGGGCGCCGGGGCGGCGGCGATTGCCTGCCTCGACCTGCTGGTGAGCCTCGGCCTCGAGCCGAAGAACGTGTTCGCGGTCGATAGCAAGGGCGTGATCCACACCGGACGCGAAGGGCTTGACCCATCCAAGGCGCGTTATGCCCAGGCGACCGAAGCGCGTTCGTTGGGCGATGCGATAATCGGCGCCGACATTTTCCTCGGCCTGTCGGCGGCGGGTGTGCTGAAACCGGAGATGGTCAAGACCATGGCGCGCGATCCGCTGATCCTGGCGATGGCCAATCCCGACCCGGAAATCCGTCCGGAAGAAGCCAAGGCCGTGCGCCCCGACGCCATCATCGGCACCGGCCGTTCGGACTATCCGAACCAGGTGAATAACGTCCTGTGTTTTCCCTACATGTTCCGCGGCGCGCTCGACGTCGGCGCAACGACCATCAACGAGGCGATGAAAGTCGCCGCCGTGAGGGCGATTGCCGAACTTGCGCATGCCGAGCAGTCGGAGGTGGTGACGGCCGCCTACGGCACGGAGGAGCTTTCCTTCGGCCCCGAATACCTGATTCCGAAGCCGTTCGATCCCCGCCTGATCATCAAGGTGGCGCCGGCGGTGGCGCAGGCGGCAATGGATTCCGGCGTCGCCACGCGGCCGATTGCCGACATGGACGTGTATGCCCAGCAACTGAACGACTTTGTCTATTCCACCGGGCTGCTGATGCGCCCGGTGTTCATCGCCGCCAAGAAGAAGCCGGCCCGCGTGGTTTTCTGCGAAGGCGAGGACGAACGCGTGTTGCGTGCCGTGCAGACGGTATGCGACGAAGGCCTGGCCCTGCCGATCCTGATCGGACGTCCCGAAGTGGTGGACAAGAGCATCGCCCGTCACGGCCTGCGCATTCGCGCCGGCGAGCATTTCGAACTGGTCAGCCCGGATTCCGATCCGCGCTACAAGGAACTCTGGCAGGACTACCACGGCCTGATGTCGCGCCGCGGCGTCAGCGCCGAGTACGCCAAGCGCGAGATGAGGCGGCGCACCACGCTGATCGGTGCCATGCTGGTGCGGCACAACTATGCCGATGCGATGTTGTGCGGCACTTTCGGCAAGCATTCGCTGCACTTGCGCTACGTCGAGACGGTGATCGGGTTGAAGCCCGGGATCGAGCATTTCTATGCGATGAACATGCTGGTGCTGCCGCGCCGCACGCTGTTCATCGGTGATACCTATGTCAATTACGATCCGACCGCCGAGCAGCTCGCCGAGATGACCCTGCTGGCGGCGGACGAGGTGGCCCGCTTCGGCCTGGCGCCCAAGGTCGCACTGCTCTCGCATTCGAGTTTCGGCACCGAGGACACGCCGACCGCGATCAAGATGCGCCGCGCCCTGGAGATCCTGCGCAACATCGCGCCGCAACTGGAAGTCGATGGCGAGATGCATGGCGACGCGGCACTGTCGGAGAGTATCCGGCAGCAGGTATTTCCCGATTCGACGCTGAAGGGCCAGGCCAACCTGCTGATCATGCCGACGCTCGATGCCGCCAACATTTCGTTCAACCTGATCAAGACCTCGGCCGGCGACGGGCTGACCGTGGGGCCGCTGCTGCTCGGTGCGGCGCGTCCGGTGCACATCCTGACGCCGACCGCAACGGTGCGACGCATAGTCAACGTCACTGCCTTGTTGTCGGTGGAGGCGCAGCAGCAGGCCAGGAGTGGCGCTTGATCGGCCTATGACGGAATCCCGCACCGCCCTGATCCTCACCGGTGGCGGTGCGCGTGCCGGCTATCAGGTCGGCGTGCTGAAGGCGATCCGCGAGTTGTTGCCGCAGCCGCAGCGCAACCCGTTTCCGATTCTCTGCGGTACCTCGGCCGGCGCCCTCAATGCTGCGTCGATGGCCGCGGCGGCCGAGGATTTCGGGGCAGGCGTCGAGGGCCTGTTGCAGGTGTGGGAGAACTTCAGCGCCCATCAGGTCTATCGTGCCGATCCGGCAAGAATCGGCGTTGCCGGCGTGCGCTGGCTGTCGACACTGGCCTTCGGCTGGCTGACGCATCGTGCACCGCACTCGCTGCTCGACAACTCGCCCTTGCGCGGGCTGCTGAAAGACAGTCTCGATCTGGGTCGCATTGCGCAATCCATCGAAAGCCGGGCGCTGCATTCGGTCAGCATTACTTGCTCCGGTTACTCGTCCGGACAGAGCGTCAGTTTTTTCCAGGGCCGCGCCGATATCGAACCCTGGCGGCGCAGCCAGCGCATTGGGGCGCCGACCGAGATCTCGGTCGATCATTTGATGGCCTCCAGCGCGATCCCCTTCCTGTTTCCTGCCGTGCATATCAACCGGGAGTGGTTCGGCGACGGCTCGATGCGCCAGGTGGCGCCGATCTCGCCGGCAATCCATCTCGGCGCCGACAGGATTCTGGTCATCGGTGCCGGACGCATGGCCGACGAGAATGCGCGGCCGAACGGCGACAGCTATCCATCGCTGGCGCAAATTGCCGGGCATGCGCTGTCCAGCATCTTTCTCGACAGCATGTCGGTCGACCTGGAACGGATGAGCCGCATCAACCAGACGCTGTCGCTGATACCGGAGGCGGTGCGCCGCGAGCGCGGCACCAGCCTGCGCCCGATCGAGGTGCTGACCATTGCGCCTTCGCAGCGTCTCGACCATCTGGCGGCGCGCCACGCGCGGGCCTTGCCCTGGGCGGTGAGGGCCTTGCTGCGCAATATTGGCGCCATGAACCAGAACGGCGGGGCGCTGACCAGTTATCTATTGTTCGAGCAGCCCTACACCAGGGCCTTGATCGATCTGGGTTACGCGGACACCTTGGCACGCCGCGATGAAGTGCGACGTTTTCTTGATTTGAATTAATGTAGTTGCTGAATCCTGCTGTTCAACTCCTTTATTTGTAACAAGAACTCCAGAAACATCTTTTTTTCTAAGGGATTTCGTCTGCTAGAATCGAACGATTGCAGGAGGGGCGTCTCCATGAAGAAGGCACTACTGATGTTGTTGGTTGCGGCCATAGTCGGTGCCGGCGTGACGTCGAGCACGGCCGAGGCCGGCGAAAAAAAGAAATCCGTTTCTGCCAAGAAGAAGTCTCAGCGCGTGTCGGTGCTGCTCAGGGGCAAGAAGGTCGCGTATGCGCGACCGATACGGCGCAGCATGTCCCTGGATGATGCCCAGCATCTGGCCCTGCAGTCGTCTGCCGTGCTGGTGCAGGATCAGGCGACCGGCGCAATCCTGTTTGAAAAGAACGCCGGTTCCGTGTTGCCGATCGCTTCGATCACCAAGCTGATGACGGCGATGGTGGCGCTCGACGCCAAGCCGGACCTGAACGAGACCCTGTCGATCGGCGACGAGGATGTCGATATGCTCAAAGGCACCCGTTCGCGCCTCAAGGTCGGCACCCAACTGGCGCGCGAAGAAATGCTGCGCCTGGCCCTGATGTCTTCCGAAAATCGTGCCGCTTCGGCGCTTTCGCGCCACTATGCGGGCGGTCGCGAGGCTTTCGTCGCCGCCATGAACCAGAAGGCGCAGGACCTGGGTTTGGGCGACACACGCTTCCAGGACGCCACCGGCTTGACCGCCGCCAATGTCTCGAGTCCGCGCGATCTGGCGAAGCTGGTCAATGCTGCGCATCAGTACCCACTGATTCGCGAGTTTTCCACGGCGTCCGACGGCGAATTCAGCATCGCCGGCCGTCAGCAGCATTTCCACAACACCAATACCCTAGTCAGGAGTTCGACCTGGGAGATCGGTCTGTCCAAGACCGGCTACATCAGCGAGGCCGGGAAATGCCTGGTGATGCAGGCCTGGCTCAACAACAAGCCGATCATCATCGTGCTGCTCGACTCCTGGGGCAAGATGACCCGCATCGGCGACGCCAATCGCATCAAACGCTGGGTCGAGAGCGCTTCCCTGGTGCAGGCGAGCGCCGGCTGATTTTTCGGTCGCTGCCTGGCCGGCCCCCTGCGGGTGATCGGCATGTCGGCATGCCGCACGAAAAACTTGGCGGACTGCTAGAATTGCCAGCAGAATCATGCTGCTGCAAGACCGTCGTGGCGGGCCAGCGAGCAGTATCTCCGTATCCATTCTCCGTCGATCGACCGTCCAGTGAATCCCTTACCTTCCCCCCTATCCCCGCCTGAACGCATCGTCATCGCCACGCGCGAATCCCGTTTGGCCCTGTGGCAGGCCGAGCATGTGCGTAGCCTGCTGCAGCAACTGTATCCGGCCTGCAGCGTCGAGTTGCTCGGCATGACCACGCGCGGCGACCAGATCCTCGACCGGCCGCTGTCCAAGGTCGGCGGCAAGGGCCTGTTCGTCAAGGAACTGGAGGCTGCCCTGCTCGACGGCGCGGCCGATCTCGCCGTGCATTCCATGAAAGACGTGCCGATGCAGATGGAGCCGGAGTTTTCCCTGGTCGCCATCGGCCCTCGCGAAGTACCGCTCGACGCGCTGGTATCGAGCAAGTACGCCAGCCTTGCAGACATGCCGCCCGGCGCCGTGGTCGGCACCTCCAGTCTGCGCCGCGAAGCCCAGTTGCATGCGCGCTATCCCTACCTCGCCGTGACGCCCTTGCGCGGCAACCTCGACACGCGCCTGCGCAAGCTCGACGAAGGCCAGTTCGACGCCATCATTCTCGCCGCGGCGGGCTTGAAGCGCCTCGGTCTCGGCCAGCGCATCCGTGCCGTGCTGCCGGCCGAAGATTCCTTGCCTGCCGCCGGCCAGGGCGCGCTGGGCATCGAGGCCCTGGTCTCGCGCCCGGACGTGGCGGCCTGGCTGGCGCCCCTGAACGATACGGATACCGCGGCCTGCGTGCGCGCCGAACGCGCCGTGTCGCGCGCGCTGGCCGGCAGTTGCGAAGTGCCGCTCGGCGCCTATGCCGAAATGCGTGACGGCAGCATCTATCTGCGCGGCTTCGTCGCCTCGCCCGACGGCACGCGCATGGCGCATGCCGAACTCAGCGGCAGCGGCGCCGACCCCGAGGCACTCGGCCTGCAGCTGGCCGCCGAACTGCGCCGCCAGGGCGCCGCCGAAATTCTCGCCGCGCTCGGAAGTTAGGGCCTGCTGACGACCATGCGACGGTGGCGCCGGGATCAAATTGGGATGCGATGCAAGGCGCGGCGACGCCGCGATATTCATATCTCGCCAGGAGCCGCAACGCCGCAGCGCGCCCAATTTGACCCGGCCCTTCGGGTTGAGGCCGGACGCGGCGTCTGCGGCGTTGTCAGACTTGGCAAGGGATTACCCTTGCCGGCGTCCTCCGCCTTGCATCCATCCGCGTCGGGCCTCAACGCCATCCGCCGGATGGTCGGCAGCAGGCCCTGATGTCTTTGGCCGGCCGCCATGTCGTGGTGACGCGCCCGGCCGGGCAGGCGGCGCACTTCGCCACGGCCCTGACCGAAGCCGGAGCGGTGCCGGTGCTCTACCCGGTACTCGAAATTCGCGAGCTTGAGGATGTTTCGCCACTGCTCGATGTGGCGATCCGCCTCGACAGTTTCGATCTCGCCGTATTCGTCAGTCCCAATGCGATCGAAAAGGCGCTGGCCCAGATCCTGCCGCGGCGGCCATGGCCTGCCGCGCTGCGCGTGGCGGCCCTGGGCAAGAGCAGCGAACGCGAACTGGCGCGGCACGGCATTCACGACGTGATTTCACCGCCGCTGCGCTTCGATTCGGAAGCCTTGCTCGAACTGCCGGACCTGGCCGATGTGCGCGGCCGCCGCGTGATCATTTTCCGCGGCGACGGCGGCCGCGAACTGCTGGGCGATACGCTCCGGGCGCGCGGCGCCAGCGTCGGCTATGTGACCTGCTACCGACGTGCCGTGCCGCAGCTCGATCCTGCGCCGCTGCTCAGCCTGTGGGAGAAGGGCCAGCTCGATGCCGTGACCCTGACCAGCAGCGAAGGCCTGCGCAATTTTTACGACATGGTCGGACGCCTCGGCCAGGCCTGGCTGAAAAAGACCCCAGCCTTCGTGCCGCACGCCCGCATCGCCGAGCAGGCAGTGACTCTCGGCCTGGCCCGGGTGATCCCTACCGGCCCCGGCGATGACGGCCTGATGGCCGGACTCATGCAATACTTCGCATCCCATGGAAACGCCCATTCAAACTGATACGTCGCCGGCCCCCGGCCGCTGGTGGCATGGCCTGCGCCGGCCGTCGCTGCTGCTGGCAGCGGCGGCGATCGCAATCGTCGTCGCGCAGTGGATCGACACTCGCCTGGAAGTCGCCAGCCTGCAGCAGGAACTGGCACGACGCCTGGGCGAGGGTGATGCCGTGGCCAGGGAAGGGCGCACCCTGGCCCGTCAGAACCAGGAAGCCATGGCTGCGCTGCAGGCCAAGGTCGGCGCGCTCGAAGCCAAGCTGGCCGAAACGCAGAGCCAGGCCGTGGCGCTGGAGGCCATGTACCAGGAGATCTCCAGCACCCGTGACGAACGCCTGCTGGCCGAGGTCGAGCAGGCCGTCGTCATAGCCATGCAGCAATTGCAGTTCGCCGGGAATGTCGAGGCGGCGCTGATCGCGCTGCAGGGCGCCGACGCCCGCCTCGCGCGCTCCGTGCAGCCGCAGTTCCTGCCGGCCAGAAAGCTCATTCTGCGCGATATCGAGCGGCTCAAGGGCACGCCGGGGGCCAACATCAGCGGGCTGTCGCTGAAGATCGAAAGCGTGGTGGCCGCCGTCGACAGCCTGCCGCTGGCCTTCGAGCAGCGTCCCAAGGCCGTGACCGCCAAGCCGGCGCTTGCGGCCAAGCCGGCAAGCGTCGATTACTGGCGCGAACTGGGGGCGGACCTGTGGCGCGAATTCCGGCAGTTGGTGCGCATCGAGCGCATCGACCACGGCGACCCTGCGCTCCTGGCGCCGAACCAGAGCTACTTCCTGCGCGAGAACCTCAAGCTGCGCCTGCTCAATGCGCGCCTGGCGCTGCTGCAACGCGACGGCAAGGTCTTCCGCGAGGAGATCCGCCAGTCGCGCGAGCAGCTTGAACGCTACTTCGACGGCCGCGCCAAGCCGGTCCAGGCCGCACAATCGACCTTGGGCACGCTGGCGACAACCGACGTCAGTTTCGATCTGCCGGGACTGGCCGAAACCTTGACGGCGCTGCGCAATCTCAAGTTCGCCCGCGAGCGCAGCGCTGGCGGCAGTGCCCGGTAGCAGCGTCATGCGTGCCGTGTTCTGGCTGCTGATCCTGGCTGCGCTGGCGGTCGGGCTGGCGCTTGCCGCGCGCTACAACGACGGCTACGTGCTGCTGGTGCTGCCGCCGTGGCGCGCCGAGGTCTCGCTCAACCTGTTTCTGCTGCTCTGTGCGGTCGGATTCTTCGTCATCTACCTGCTGGCGCGCGCCGTCAGCCATACCCTGGCCTTGCCGCGTGCGGTCGCCGATTTCCGCCGGCGGCGGCGGCAGGAAAAGGCTGCGCGGGCCCTGCGCGATGCCTGGCGCCTGCTGCAGGAAGGGCGTTACGGGCATGCCCTGCGTTGCGCCGAGAAGGCCCAGCCGGATGACGATGCGGCCGCCGGCATGCTGGCCCTGGCCGGCTGGCGCGCCGCGCACGCCCTGCGCGACGCCGGGCGTGTGGCGGAATGGGCGGCGCGCATGCGCGGCCATGATGGGTCCGGCCTGCAGGCGGCGCGGCTGATGACCGAAGCCGAATTCGCCCTGGAAGAACGCCGCTTCGAGGACGCGCGCGACGCCCTGCATGCTTTCGCCGCCCGCGAGGGCCGGCATATCGCCGCCTTGCGCCTGAGCCTGCGTGCCGAGCAGGGGCTGGGCAACTGGCGCGAAGTGGCACGCCTGGTGCGCCAGCTCGAAAAGCATCAGGCGCTGACCACCGAGCAGGCGGCGCCGATCCGCAGCCGTGCCATGCGCGAAGCCCTGCGCAGCCTGCGCGAAGATCCTCCCGGCCTGATGCGCTACTGGCACGAACTCGACGATAGCGATCGCGCCGAGCCGGCACTGGCGCTGGAAACGGCAAAAGCCTTGATGGCCGCGGGCGATTGCCGCGAAGCCCAGCGCGTGATCGAGGATGCGCTCGACGAACGCTGGGATGCCACGCTGGTGCTGGCCTATGGCGAATGCTGCCGGGCCGGGGAACCCGCCGGTGACGTGCTCGGCCGCATCGCCCAGGCCGAAAAATGGCTGCAGCGCATGCCGCGCGACGGCGAACTGCTATTGACCCTGGGCCGGCTATGCCGCCAGCAGCAACTCTGGGGCAAGGCCCGCAGTTACCTGGAGGCGGCGCTGGCCATAGCTCCGTCGCGCGCCGCGCACGTCGAACTGGCGCAACTGCTGGACCAGCTCGAAGAGTCGACGCTGGCGATACGCCACTATCGCGCGGCCGCGGTGCTCTGACATAGCTGCATCACAAGAGTTGGCGCTGGTGGGACGGCGATTGGAGATGCGCGCTGGGGATCGGCCGAATTCCGCTATCGCGCAGCAGGCTATACGGCCCTGATCAGACCACCGTAGGCGGCGACCTTCGGGTCGGCAGTGAGCAGGACAAGTGGTTCGACAATTGACTGCGCCACCAGCAACCTGGCGAATGGATCCTTGTGATCATTGACCAGCGGCAAGCGGACGACTTGCGTCGCGTGAGCGGCGGCAATCGGTAGTTCAATGAAACCGCTGGCGACGATGGCGCGCGCCATTTCTTCCGGATCGGCCTTGATCTTGCCAAGGGCCGACTTGATTGCAATCTCCCAGATCGAGGCCGCCGAGACGAAGACCTCGGTCGCGTCGCGCATGACCTGTCTGGCTTCCTTGCCCAGGCGCCGGCTGTCGGTTACGGCCCAGATGAACACGTGAGTGTCCAGCAATATCCTCACGTCAGCGTCCCTCGAACCCGGCCAGCACCTCGTCGGGTAACGGGGCATCGAAATCGGCCGCGACGCGAACCTTGCCCTTCAGTATGCCAAAGCGTATCGCCCGCTTGACGGGCTGAATGGCCGTCAGCCGCGCGACCTGCTTGCCACCGCGTGCAATGATGACGTCCTGGCCCGATTCGGCCAATTCGACGTATTTCGAAAACTGGGTCTTCGCTTCGTAGATATTGACTTGTTCCATGTCCTGCTCCTGTCACTTGACCAACTCTAGTCCGGTCTATTCCGGTCTCGGTCCATGTCAAGCGCCTTGGCGGCAGGCTACGCGGACTGCATCTAGGTCGGCAGTTCGATCCACTGCGGCGTCACGCCGCGCGCGGTGAGCCAGTCGGCCAGCGCGTAGCCGGTGCCGGCGCGCCAGCACTTGAGGTCTTCGGGGCGGAACAGCTTGTATTCGGCAAGCTCCGGCGACAAGGCGATCTCGCCGCGCGCCAGCACGTGGTAGGCGACGATGAGCTGGTTCATGCGCTGGAAGTCGTAGACGCCGACCAGCCTGGGCGCCTCGACGCGCAAACCGGTTTCCTCGAGCACTTCGCGGGCGATGCCGTCCTCCGGCGTTTCGCCGGCCTCCATGAAACCCGTGATCAGGGCGAACATCCTGCCGGTCCATGCCGCATTGCGCGCCAGCAGCACCTGCCCCTCGCGGTCGGCCATTTCGATGATCGCGGCGAGCACCGGTGTCGGATTGTTCCAGTGGGTCCAGGCACAGGTCGGGCAACGCAACCGTGTCTTCGGGCCGCCGTCTTCCACTGCGGAGAGCAGTTGCAGGGGCGTTGCGCAATTGGGGCAGAAGTTGAAGTGATGATCCATGCAATGCCTCGAACAGGGAATGCACCGGTGTAGAACAAGGATACGTGTCTAATTCCTCGGCAATCTCACGTACGCCTGCTCATATTTGTCCGCGTCCGGCGGGAAGACGATCCAGTCGTGTGCGGAGCGGGTCCAGATGTGGCGATTTATCTTGAACCAGCCCGGATCGTCGAAAGTTCCGCCGGAGACGACCCGCACGCCGGGGTTCTTTTCCAGCGTGACCAGCACAGTGGTGCCGCAGCGATTGCAGAAGTGGGATCGAAGCCATCGATTGCTTTCGTCCGACCGATGCACGTACTGGGTCAGCGTGGTGCCGACCACTTCCACCTGGTCTTCCTTGAAGGCGACCACGATCGCAAATGCGGAGCCCGTGCGGCGCTGGCAAAACGTGCAATGACAAGCTTGACTGAGCGCGGGCTCTCCGGTGACGCGATATCGAATCGCACCGCACAAGCAGCCGCCTTCGTGTACTGAATTCATCGTCAAGTCTCCTTCGCAAAGTGTGCGCGACCAAGGGTTGGGAGATCCAGCGGGCATTGCTCGTGCCTCAAGAGTTGGTGCTGGTGGTACGCCGTCAACTCGCCGCTACGGTGTTTTAAACCCAGTCGCGTGGCGGCAGGAAGTCGGTGTAGAGTCTGGCCTCCTCGCTGCCTGGCTCGGGCTGCCAGTTGTAGCGCCATTTGACGATGGGCGGCAGCGACATCAGGATGGATTCGGTACGGCCGCCGGATTGCAGGCCGAACAGGGTGCCGCGATCCCAGACCAGGTTGAATTCGACGTAGCGCCCGCGCCGGTAGGCCTGGAAATCGCGCTCACGCTCGCCATAGGGCATCTCGCGGCGGCGTTCGACGAGCGGCAGGTAGGCCGTGGTGAAACTGTCGCCGACGTTTTGCATCAGCGCCTGACAGCGCTGAAACGGAGTTTCGCCGCCCGCGCCGCCCTCGTTGAGGTCGTCGAAAAAAATGCCGCCGATGCCGCGCGCTTCGTTGCGGTGCCGGAGGAAGAAGTAATCGTCGCACCATTTCTTGTAGCGCGCGTGGACCTCCGGGCCGAAGGGCGCCAGGGCATTCTTGCAGCTCTGGTGGAAATGCCGGGCATCTTCTGCGAAACCGTAGTAGGGCGTCAGGTCCATGCCGCCGCCGAACCACCAGACCGGTTCCTCGCCCGCCTTCTCGGCGACGAAGAAGCGTACGTTCATGTGCGAGGTCGGGCAGTAGGGATTGCGCGGATGGATCACCAGCGAGACGCCCATCGCCTGCCAGCGGCGACCCGCCAGTTCGGGGCGGTGGGCGGTGGCCGAGGCGGGCATCTGCTCGCCCATGACGTGCGAGAAATTGACCCCGCCGCGCTCGAACACCTTGCCGTCCTCGATCAGGCGGGAAATGCCACCGCCACCCTGCGGCCGGTCCCAGGCGTCATGCAGGAAAGATTGTCCCTCGATGGTTTCCAGTTCGCCGACGATACGATCCTGCAGGCCGGTGAAGTAGTCGCGGATCGGGGCGATATCCATCGGCAGCCTTAGGCTTCGGGCAGCTTCATCGCCAGCACTTTTTCACTCTGGCGTGCGCGGAAGTCCATGAGTTTTTTCGCCAGCGCGCGGCCGTAATCGTCGTTCGCCGTGGCGATGATGGCGATCGCGGTGAGCGCCGCATTGGCGGCGCCGGCCTCGCCGATGGCGAAGGTGGCGACCGGGACGCCCTTCGGCATTTGCACGATGGAGAGCAGGGAATCGAGGCCGTTGAGGTGCTTCGACGGTACCGGCACGCCGAGCACCGGGACGATGGTCTTGGCCGCCAGCATGCCCGGCAGATGCGCCGCACCGCCGGCGCCGGCGATGATCGCGCGCAGGTCGCGTTCCTGTGCCACGGCGGCATAGTCGAACAGCAGGTCGGGGGTGCGATGGGCCGAAACCACGCGGGTCTCGAAGGGCACGCCGAATTCCTTGAGCACGCTGGCTGCGGCCTGCATGACCGGCCAGTCCGAATCCGAGCCCATCACTATCCCGACCAGGGGTTTCATTTCACGCACCTCATTTGCATACGTTCAGCCGCTTCAAGCGTGTTCGCCAGCAGCATGGTGATGGTCATCGGCCCGACCCCGCCGGGTACCGGAGTGATGACGCCGGCAACTTCCTTGGCGGTTTCGAAATCGACGTCGCCACAAAGCTTGCCCTCGGCGGTGCGATTGATGCCGACATCGATCACCGTGGCGCCGGGCTTGATCATGTCGCCCGTGATCATTTTTGCGCGACCGACGGCAGCGACCAGGATGTCGGCGCGGCGGGTGTGGAAGGCCAGGTCCTTCGACTGCGAATGGCAGATGGTGACGGTGCAGCTTTGCGCCAGCAGCAGCATGGCCATCGGCTTGCCGACGATGTTGCTGCGGCCGACGATGACGACTTCGGCGCCTTTCAGCGGCACCTTCGCGCTTTCCAGCATCTTCATGACGCCATAGGGCGTGCAGGGAATGAAGCGCGGATTGCCCTGCATCAGCGCGCCGACGTTCTCGGCGTGGAAGCCGTCGACGTCCTTCTCCGGCGATATCGATTCGAGCACGGCCGCGGAATCGAAGTGCTTCGGCAGCGGCAACTGGACCAGGATGCCATGCACCGACGGATCGGCATTCAATTCGGCGATGCGCGCGAAGACCACGGCCGGATCGACATCGACGGCATAGACGTCCTTGATCGAGCGCATGCCGGCTTTCTCGCAGGCGGCGACCTTGTTGCGCACATAAACGGCCGACGCCGGATCTTCGCCGACCAGAATTGCCGCCAGGCAGGGCGTGATGCCCTTGGTCTTGAGGACGGCGGCGCGTTCCGCCAACTGGCCGCGCACTTCTGCCGAGAGTGCGTTGCCGTCGATGATTCTTGCTGTCATGGTGTCTTCCGCTTGGATGGTATTCGGTGGAGTGCCTCAGGCCGGCGTGTTCTCGGCTGGCTCGGCGCCGAGCTGCTTGGCCACCGCTTCGCGGCCGGCGGCAAAAGCGCGGCGGTTGGCGTCGACCACCTGCTCGCCCTTGCGCGCAAAGCGCTTGACGATGCAGGCCAGCAGCACTTCGGACGAAAAAGGCAGGTAGTCGGCGATGGCGCCGAGCATGACGGTGTTGCCCAGCCGCACTTCGCCGAGATCGCGGGCGATCGACATCGCGTCGAAGGAAACCACGCGGCGGCCCGCGGCGCGCATCTGCCCGGTGGGATCCTCGGGATAATCGAAGAGGCCGAGTTCGACCACCGGCGGCACCAGCTTGGCGTTATTCACCAACGCCAGGCCGTCGGGGCGCAGGTAGTGCGACCAGCGTAGCGCCTCGGCGCCCTCGAAGCCGAGCAGCACCTGCACCGTGCCCGGCTCGATCTGCGGCGAGAGCACCTTGCGGCCGAAGCGCAGGTGCGAGGTGACCACGCCGCCGCGCTGGGCCATGCCGGCCACTTCGGTTTTCTTGACGTCATGTCCTTCGGCGATCGCCGCCTCGGCGAGGATCTCGGTGGCCGTCATGACGCCCTGGCCGCCGATGCCGCAGACGAGGATGTTGGTGATCTGGTCCTTGCTCATGACGTACTCGAAGTCTTGACGATGTGGATCGGGATGTCGCGGCGCGGCACGTGCTGGATCGCGTCGGGTGCGCAGGGCTGGACGCAGAGGCCGCAGCCGGTGCAGGCCTGGTTGTCGATATTGACGAAGGCCAGCTCGACTTCGCGCCCAGAGGGCTTGATCACCTTCTCGCGGCGCGTGACGTGGATCGCCGGGCAGCCGACCTCGATGCAATTGCCGCAGCCGGTGCACTTGTCTTCCTCGACCAGATAGGGGCGGAAGGGCTTGAAGTCGTCGATCAGCACGCAGGGCCGGCGAGCGATGATCACCGAGGGCGCGTCGACCTTGATTTCGTCGCGGATGGTCTTGAACAGGATCGGCAATTCATAGGGGTCCACCACCTTGATGCGTTCGTTGGCGACGCCGAGCGCTTCGACCACCTTGGCCAGATCGACGCGCGGCGCGTCCTGGCCGTGGATATCCTTGCCCGAGGCCGGCGTGGCCTGGCCGCCGGTCATGCCGGTGGTGTTGTTGTCGAGCAGCAGGACGGTGATGTTGCCCTTGTTGTAGGTGATGTTGAGCAGGCCCTGCATGCCCATGTGCATGAAGGTCGAATCGCCGATCACGGCGATGATGCGCTTGTTCTTGTCGACGGCGCCGCGGCCCTTGTCGATGCCGAGTGCGACGCCCATCGTGGCGCCCATGCAGATCGTGGTGTCGAGCGCGTTCCACGGATGGCCGGCGCCCAGCGTATAGCAGCCGATGTCGCCGGTAACGATGATGTTCTTGATCTGCGCCAGGGTGTAGTAGATGCCCATGTGCGGGCAGGAGGCGCACAGCGTCGGCGGCCGCGGGAAGACCTTCATCGGCGCCGCGGCCGGCGGCGGGGGAGGCACGGGCCTGCCCAGCAGGCGGTCCACCGCGGGGCCCAGCACCTGCGGCGACAGCTCTCCCATGCGCGGCAGCACATCCTTGCCGTGGCAGGCAATGCCGGCGGCCTTGATTTCGGTCTCCAGCAACTGCTCGGTTTCCTCGACCACCACCAGCTTGTCGCACAGCGCCGCGAGTTCGCGCACTTTCTGCGGCGGCCACGGGTAGGAGAAGCCCAGCTTCAGCACCGGCGCATTGGGAAAGGCTTCCTTGACATGCATGTAGGCCGGGCCCGAGGCGACGAAGCCGACGCTTCTGTCCGTGCCCGCTTCCAGGATGTTGAGCGGCGAGGCCTCGCTCACCGCGCGCAGGGTTTCGTCGCGCTGGAACAGGTTGGGGATGCGCGTCCTGGCATGGGCCGGGACCATCACCCAGCGCTCCGGGTTCTTGACGAAGCCGGGCGGTTCATGGGCTTCGCGTTCGCCGACGGCGACCAGGCCCTTGACGTGGCAGATGCGCGTGGTCAGGCGCAGCAGCACCGGCGTCTCGTACTGCTCGGAGAAGCCGAAGGCGAACTTGGTCATCTCGTAGGCTTCCTGCGAGTCCGCCGGTTCCAGCACCGGCAGATGCGCGAAGCGGCCCCAGTAGCGCGAATCCTGTTCGTTCTGCGAGGACGACAGGCCGACGTCGTCGGCCACGGCGACCACCAGGCCGCCGTAGGCGCCGGTGATGGTCATGGTCATCAGGCAGTCGCTGGCGACATTGAGGCCGACGTGCTTCATGGCGCAGAAGGCCCGCGCACCGGTCATCGAGGCGCCCAGCGCGACTTCCATCGAGACCTTCTCATTGACCGACCATTCGGCGTGCAGGTCGGGATAGCGTGCCAGCGATTCGATGATCTCGGTCGCCGGGGTGCCGGGATAGGCGGCGGCGACGCGCACGCCGGATTCCCAGACTGCGCGGGCAACGGCCTCGTTGCCGGAAAGCAGGAGCCGGCTGGCGGCGGGAGGAGGTGCCAACTGGGACATGACGGCGGCCATGGTGCGCTTTCGAAACAGGGGAAAAAATTGACCTGCGCCGGGAGTACCCATCCACGCAGGTCATCGTCAAACGGTTCTGGTCGAATTATCCGGATTTGGGGGGCGGGCGTCCATAGCGCCGTGGTCGGGGGGCCGCCAAAGCCGGGCTGAGCCGGCGTCAAAGGATAAGACTACGCGATGACTGGCGCAGAAGACTCTATGCGTTTACCCGATCTTCATCCTATAATCCGACAAAAATAGTCAAGTAATATTCCCAACCCCTACAGAGAGATAAAAACATGATCAACGTAAATGGCCGTGAAATTGAAACCGACGCCGAAGGCTACCTGGCGTCGCTCGACGACTGGAGCGAGGACGTCGCCAAGTGTCTCGCCGAGCGCGATCAGCTGGCGCTGGCCGACGAGCACTGGCAGGTGGTGCGCTGGATCCGCGAGTACTACGCCGAAAACGGCACCGCGCCGAACCTGCGCATCATGTCGAAGCTGATCGGCGACTCGCTGGGTGAGCAGTACGGCGACAAGAAGTATTTGTTCGACTTGTTCCCCTACGGCCCGGCCAAGCAGGCGGCGCGTTATGCGGGAATGCCCAAGCCCACCGGCTGCGTGTAGTCCAGTCCGCTTGGCGCTGGCGGCGCCGTAGCGCCAGCGCCAACTTTCGGAGCGGCGTTTGACGGGCCGCATATTCGTGGGCCGAATTTGCCGGCATAATTCCTCACGCCCGCTGAGTCGCGCAACATCTGGCGTCGCAGCGGGTCGTGCCGGACATACGACCAGCAAATCAACCGAGCCCACCTGCCGTGACCGATCTCAAACCCGTTGCTCCGCAGGCGCTGTATCGTGCCTGCGATCCAGCCCTGCTCGACTTCGAGACTTCCGACCAGCTGCCGCCGCTGGACGAGATTTTCGGCCAGGTCCGGGCGGTCGAAGCCGTGCGCTTCGCGATCGACATCGCCCGTCCCGGCTACAACCTGTTCGTGCTCGGCGAGCCGGGCAGCAACCGTCACGATGACGTACGCACGTTGTTGCAGGCCAAGGCCGCCGGTCAGTCGGCGCCGGACGACTACTGCTACGTCAATAATTTCGCCGATGCCCAGTCGCCGCGGGTCCTGACCCTGCCGGCGGGGCGCGGCGCCGAGCTGCGGCGCGACATGCAGCGCCTGATCGAGGAACTGGAGCCCGCCATCGCGGCGGCCTTCGACAGCGAGGATTTCCGCTCCCATGCCGAGGCCATCCAGAACGAACTCAAGCAACGCGAAACCGCCGCCCTGAACCAGCTCGGCGACGAATCGCGCAAGCAGGGGATCGCGCTGGTGCGCACCGCCCAGGGCTTCGCCTTCGCTCCGCTGGCCGGTGAGGAACCGATGACGCCCGATGCCTTCGCCGCGCTGGCCGACGACGAGAAGCTGCGGATGGGCCATCTGATGGAGGAATTCGGCGAGCGCCTGCAAAAGCTCATGCACCAGTTCCCGCGCTGGCGGCGCGAAATGCAGGGCCAGTTGAAGCAACTCGGCCGCGACACCATGAGCCTCGCCATCGGCCACTTGATCGACGAACTCAAGGAGCGCTACGCCGGACTGGCGAATGTGCTGAGCTTCCTCGACGAGGTACTGGCCGACATCGTCGAATACGGCGAAAGCCTGCGCGAGCAGCACGGCGACAGCGAGGGCTTCGAGCTCACCGGCGACGGCATTTCGGTACAGCGCTACCACGCCAATCTGCTGGTGGATCACGGCGGCAGCCAGGGGGCCCCGATCATCGTCGAGGACAACCCGACCTTTCCCAACCTGCTCGGCCGGGTCGACCACATCGCCCACATGGGCACCCTGGTCACCAATTTCACGCTGATCAAGTCCGGCGCCCTGCATCGCGCCAACGGCGGCTTCCTGCTGCTCGATGCCGACAAGGTGCTGCGCCAGCCGTTTGCCTGGGAAGCGCTCAAGCGCACACTCAAGGCGGGAGAAATCCGCATCGAATCGCTCGACCGCGCGCTGGGTTTCGCCAGCGCCCTGCCGCTCTTGCCGGCGCCGATCGCGCTGTCGTGCAAGGTGGTGCTGTTCGGCGAGCCGATGCTCTACTACCTGCTCAAGGAATACGATCCTGAATTCAGCGAACTGTTCCGCGTCGCCGCGGATTTCGAAACCGACGTCGAACGCAGCGACGACAACACCCGCCACCTGGCGCGGCGCATCGCCGACCTGTGCCGCCGCGACGGCTTGCGCCCCTTCGAACGCGCGGCCGTGGCGCGCGTCATCGAACAGTCGGCGCGCTTTGTCGGCGATGCGCAACGCCTCTCCACCAACACCCGGCAGATCGCCAACCTGCTGCAGGAAGCCGAGCATTGCGCAGACCGCGCCGGTCGCGCCGCGGTCGCCACGGCGGACGTCGAGGCGGCGCTGGAAGCCCGCGTCCGGCGCCATGACCGCCTGCGCGAGCATTACCAGAAGGCGATCCTCGAAAATACCCTGCTGATCACCTCCAGCGGCGGCCATGTCGGCCAGATCAACGGCCTCGCGGTGATCGAGCTCGGCGACTTCCGCTTCGCCCATCCGGTGCGCATCACCGCCACCGTCAGGGTCGGCGAGGGCGACGTGATCGACATCGAGCGCGAAACCGAAATGGGCGGCCCGATCCATTCCAAGGGCGTGATGATCCTGTCATCCTTCCTCGCCACGCGCTATTCCAGCCAGACACCGCTGTCGCTCTCGGGCAGCCTGGTATTCGAGCAGTCTTACGGTCCGGTCGAGGGCGACAGCGCCTCGCTGGCCGAACTTTGCGCGCTGCTGTCGGCGCTGTCCGGCGCGCCGATCGACCAGTCGCTGGCGATCACCGGTTCGGTGAACCAGTTCGGCCAGGTGCAGGCGATCGGCGGCGTCAATGAAAAAATCGAGGGCTTCTTCGACATCTGCCGCTTGCGCGGCCTCACCGGCCACCAGGGCGTGCTGATTCCCGAAGCCAACCTGAAGCACCTGATGCTGCGCGCCGACGTCGTCGCTGCGGCGGCGGAGGGGCAATTCCGCATCCATGCCGTGGCCACCGTCGAGCAGGCCATCGAACTCCTGACCGGCATCGCCGCCGGCGATCCGGATGACGAAGGCGTGGTGCCCGAAGGCAGCATCAACTATCTGGTGGCCACGCGCATGGCCGAGATGTCGCAGGCGCGTCAGTCCTTCGCCGCCGGCGGACGGCGCCGCCGCCGCAGCAAGACGGCCGGCGGCGACCACGATTAGGCCAGGGTGGCGGTCAGCTTCGTCGGGTCGGCTTTAGCCGGCCAGAGGTGGATGGCGTTGTAGGGCCGTGTAGGGCCGACTTTAGTCGGCCGAGAGTGGATGGCGATGTAGGGCCGGCTTCAGCCGGCCGGGGTGGATGGCGGACTGAAGTCCGCCCTACGGTCCGCCCTACGGTCCGCCCTACGGCTATTTGTCCTTCATCGCCAGCACCGCCGCGCCCTGGAACGCGCCGCGCCGCAATTGTTGCAGTGCTTCGTTGGCGTCGGCCAGCGCAAAGCGGTGGACTTCGGTACGCAGTGGAATCCGCGGCGCGAGGTCAAGAAATTCCAGGCCGTCTCTGCGCGTCAGGTTGGCCACCGAGCGGATGCTGCGTTCGCCCCAGAGGATGTCGTAGGGAAAGGCCGGAATCTCGCTCATGTGTATCCCGGCGCAGATCACCGTACCGCCTTTCTCCAGGCGGCGCAGCGCCAGCGGCACCAGGGCGCCGGCCGGGGCGAAGATCAGCGCGGCATCGGCCAGTGCCGGCGCCGCCTGATCGGTGCCGCCGGCCCAGGCCGCACCGAGGCCGCGCGCGAAGGCCTGGCTGGCGAGGTCGCCGGGCCGGGTGTAGGCATGGAACTCGCGGCCCTGGAATTTCAGCACCTGGGCGACGATATGCGCCGCGGCGCCGAAGCCGTAAATGCCGATGCGGCGCGACTCGCCGGCCATGCGCAGCGCCCGGTAGCCGATCAGCCCGGCGCACAACAGCGGCGCCAGTTGCGCGGCGTCGCCGGCCGCATCGTCGTCGCCCGGCAGGGGAAAGCAGTAGCGCGCATCGGCCACGGTGTATTCGGCATAACCGCCGTTGATCTGGTAGCCGGTGAAGCGCGCCGCGTCGCACAGGTTTTCGCGCTCGCTGCGGCAAAAGCCGCAAGTGCCGCAGGTCCAGCCCAGCCAGGGAACGCCGACGCGCAGGCCGCTCGGCATGCCCGTGACATCGGCGCCGCAGGCGGCGACGCGGCCGACGATCTCATGGCCGGGAATCACCGGCAGCAGGGGGTGCGGCAATTCGCCGTCGATCAGGTGCAGGTCGGTGCGGCAGACGCCGCAGGCTTCCACCTCGATCAGCAACTCGCCGCGGCCCGGCTGCGGCAGCGGCAACTCGACCAGGCGCAGCGGCATTCCGGGCCGCTCAAAGAGCATGGCGCGCATGCGGGTCTTCATGGCTTCGGCGCGACGGGACCGGCCGCCCCGGCGGCTTAGCAGAGCGTGATGATCTGGATGTGGTTGCGGTTCACGTCGATGAACGGGGCCATCAGCACCTGCCGGCCCGCCACTTCCGCTTCGTAGATCTCGGCATCCATCACCGCGACGAACTCCCGCGACTCCTGCATGTAGTCGGTGACGCGGGCGCCGGGCAGCAGGTCGATGTAACCCTTGATGCGGTAGGTCCCGGTCAGGATGGTCACCTTGGTCTTGTTCTCATGGCTGCTCACGGTCGGTTCTCCTCTCCAAATATCCGCTTCGATTGCGTTCCCGGCACAGGTATGCCGCCGCGGTCTCTCGACACTATCCGCCTGCATGGGCCGCGGTCAACTGATGCAGGTCAAGGGTCTTCGCTCAGCGTTCACTGGACTACCCTCCCCCCAGCCCCCTCGCCGAGCGAGGGGGTGACAATGGTTCGCCACGGCGCGGCTCCGTGTGATGACTGGCGCCCCTTCGGGCGGCCGTGCGGGGCGCTCACTGCGCCCCGGTCAGGGGCACGAAGACTACCGGCAGCACGCTCCTTTTCTCGATCCGGCCGTCCGCGTCCTTGTTTACCAGCACCAGGTCCTGCGCGTCATGCTGGGCGCCGACCGGGATGACGAGGCTGCCGCCCGGCTTGAGCTGCTCGATCAGTGCGGCGGGAATCGTCACGGCGGCGGCGGTCACCAGGATCGCATCGTAGGGCGCGTGCTGCGGCCAGCCCTGGCGGCCGTTGCCGGCCCGTACCTCGACGTTGTCGTAGCCCAGGCGCTGCAAGCGGGCGGCGGCTTGCAGCGCCAGCGCATCCACGATTTCCATGGAATAAACCTGCTTCACCAGCCGCGACAGGATCGCCGCCTGATAGCCCGAACCGGTGCCGATCTCCAGCACCACATCGTCGGCCCGGGGCCGGATCAGGTCGGTCATCAGGGCCACGATGTAGGGCTGCGAGATGGTTTGCCCATGGCCGATCGGCAAGGGGCGATTGGCATAGGCGCCGTATTGCAGCTCGTCCGGCACGAAAGCATGGCGCGGCACCGCGCCGAGCGCCGCGACGACCCGCTGATCGAGCGCCGCACGCCCGGTGTAGTGGCGGGTGCCGCGCATTTCCTCGCGTATCTCATCGAGCAGGAGATCGAGCTCCTGCCTGCGCTCGTCCGTCATCTGCGGTCCCTGCCGGTGCCGGTGCCGTTGCCAACGCAGCGCGGCGGGGCGCAGGGGACGGTGCCGATATCGCGCGCTTTTCCGCCAGTTCTTGTGGCTTCGGAGCCTGCCGTTCCATGCAAGACTGCGGGATGCCGTTGCCGGCCGGTCACCGGGCCAGCCAGCAGGACGCATTCGGCAGGAGGCACGCCATGAACGCACCATTGTCTTTCGGGGAACTTCGCGCCGCGATTCGCGCCTGGCGTCGCTACGGGTTTTTCTCGCTGACGCCGCGCGAAGCGGAAATCATCGACGCGGTGTATTCCCGGCTGGCTGCCAGGCCGCCGGGCAGGCGCTCGGCCACCGGCTAGCGGTCTCACTGTAGGGCCGGCTTCAGCCGGCCGGGGTGGATGGCTTTGTAGGGCCGACTTCAGTCGGCCGAAGGGTGGATGGCTTTGTAGGGCCGACTTTAGTCGGCCAGGGGTGGATGGCGGACTGAAGTCCGCCCTACGGTCCGCCCTACGGTCCGCCCCACGGTCTGCTCCACAAGGGAGCGAATATTTCGCAGGCACTGCACTAGCGGCTGCATCGGCGGTGGTTCATTGCGCCGCCAGCTTGCTCTGCAGATAGGCGACGACGTCGTCGAGAGTGACCAGGCGCGCATAGTCGGCCTCGGGAATATCCACCTTGAGTTTCTCGTGGAGTCCGAGCAGGAAGTTCAGCCAGTCCATCGAATCGAGATCGACCTGGCTGCGCAGCGGGCGGTCGCCGCGCAGTTCGTCGGCCTCGACCTCGGGGGCGATGGACAACAGCGTGGCCAGCGCCACGGCGCGGATTTCGGCATCTGTCATTTTTCCAGTTCCTCAGGTCTTTGCAGCAGGTCGTTGAGTTCGCGCAGGAACAGCGCGCCGCGATGGCCGTCGGAGACCCGATGGTCGGCCGCGAGGCTGGCTGTCACCACCGGCAGCACCTTGAGCCCACCGTTTTCCGCCCACGGCCGTTCGGCGACGCGGCCGAATCCCACCAGCGCCACCTGCGGCGGCGTGATGACGCCGAACACGGCCTGCGCGCCCTGGTCGCCGAGATTGGTCACGGTGACGGTGGCCTGGCTCATTTCCGAACTGCGCAGCGACGCGGCGCGGGTGCGCTTTACCAGGTCCGTCAGTTCCTGCATCAGTTGCGTCAGCGTCTTGCTCCCGGCATCGAGCAGCGCCGGCGCGATCAGTCCGCCCTGGCGCAGCGAAATCGCCACGCCGAGATGGATGGCTTGCGCGGCCTGGAATTCGCCGTCGCGCCAGTAGCCGTTGAGCTCGGGATAGCGCTGCAAGGCCATGGCCACGCCCTTCAGCAGCAGCGCGGCCGGTAGCAGGCGTTCAGGCATGGGCCGCGCGGCGTTGGCCGCCTGCAGCCAGGCCAGCGCCTTCGCCAGCGGAATGTCCTCCGCGACGTAGTAGTGCGGAATCTCGCGCTTGGACCGGCTCATGGCGGCGGCGATGGTCCTGCGCATGTCTGCCGTGCGGTCGATCGGCTTGCCTTGCTCGAGCGCCGCGGCCGGCAGTTCCGCCGCGACCGGGGTGACCGGGGCGCCTGCCACGGCTCGCTCGACATCGTCGAGCGTCACCGCGCCATGCGGTCCGCTGCCGGTGACGCGGTCGAGGTCTATGCCTTTTTCCTCGGCATGCTTGCGCGCCGCCGGCGAGATCATGCGGCGCGGCGCGGGGGCCGCAGCGGCGGCGGGCGCGGGGGCGGGCGCGGGCGCCGTGTCGCCAGCGCCAACTCTTGCCGGGGCCGCCTCGCCGGCCTCGAGCAGGGTCGCCATCACGGTGCCGACCGGCATCTTCTGTCCCGGTTCGGCGATCAGGCTATGCACCGTGCCTTCCTGCCAGCTTTCGATATCCACGGCCGCCTTCGAGGTGTCGACGATCGCCACCACCTGGCCCTTCCTCACCGTGTCGCCAACGCCAACTTTCCATTCCAGCAGGGTGCCCTCGTCCATGTCGGAACCCAGCGCGGGCAGCTTGAATTCGATCATGCGAAAAGTCCTTTCACGGCCGCAACGATTTTGTCGGCCTGCGGCAAGGCGGCCTCTTCGAGGTGTTTCGCGTAGGGAATCGGCACTTCCTCGGAGCAGACCCGCACCACCGGCGCGTCGAGTTCGTAGAAGGCGTTTTCCATGATGCGCGCGACGACCTCGGCGGCGAGGCTGCCGCTCTTCCAGCCTTCGTCGACGACTACCGCGCGGCGGCACCTGGCAACCGAGGCCATGATGCTCGCGCCATCGAGCGGGCGCAGCACGCGCAGGTCCAGCACTTCCGCTTCGACGCCTTGTTCCGCCAGCGCCTGTGCCGCCGCCAGCGCCTTGGGCAGCGAGCCGCCGTGGGTGATGATGACGACGTCCTTGCCCGCGCGCCGCACCCTGGCCGAGCTGATGTCGGCGCTCCAGTCGTCGGGCAGTTCGCCTTCCAGGTTGAACAGCCCGGCATGCTCGAAGATCACCACCGGATCGGGATCGTCCAGCGCCGGTGCCAGCATGCCGCGCGCATCCTCGATGGTCGCCGGCGCCAGCACCTTGATGCCGGGGATGTGCGCGTACCAGCCTTCCAGGCTGTGCGAATGCTGGGCCGCCAGTTGGCGCCCGGCGCCGGTGGTCATGCGGATCACCAGCGGCACCGAGAACTGGCCGCCCGACATGTGGCGCAGGGCGGCCGCGGTATTCACGATCTGGTCCAGCGCCAGCAGGCTGAAATTCACCGTCATCACCTCGACGATCGGCCGCATGCCGCCCAGCGCGGCGCCGATGCCGGCGCCGACGAAGCCGAGTTCCGACAGCGGCGTGTCGCGGATGCGCTCGGGTCCGAATTCGTCGAGGAAGCCCTTGGAAAACGCATAAGTGCCGCCGTAGCGGCCGACGTCCTCGCCCATCAGGAACACGCGCGGGTCATTGGCCAGCGCTTCGTGCATCGCCTCGCGCATGGCTGCGCGGTAGCTGATCTTTCGGCTCATGGCGCGCTCCCTTGCGGCGTCATGACGTCGTTCAGCAAGTCGGCCACCGGCTCCCAACTGCCCGCTTCGGCGAAGGCGACAGCGGCGGCAACCTCGGCATCGGCCGCGGCATCGAGCGCGAGGAATTCATCTTCCGTCAGTTTGCCTTCGGCCTTGAGCCGCGCGGTGAAGGTGTGGATCGGGCCGCGCGTTTTCCATTCCTCGACCTCGGCCTTCTGCCGGTAAAGCTCGGCATCGAACATCGAGTGGGCGCGGAAGCGGTAGGTCTGGTATTCGACGAACACCGGCCCCGCACTTTCGCGCAGCGTGCACACCGCCTGTCGCGTCGTCTCATGCACCGCGACGATGTCCATGCCGTCGGCACGCAGCGCCGGCATGCCGTAGGACGCGGCCTTGAGGCAGAGGTCGGTCTGCGCTTCGCTGCGTTCGATCGCCGTGCCCATGCCATACAGATTGTTCTCGCAGCAGAACAGCACCGGCAGCCGCCACAGCGCGGCGAGGTTCAGCGATTCGTGGAATGCACCCTCGGCCACCGCGCCGTCGCCGAAGAAACAGGCGGTGATGCGCTGCTCGTTCCGCGCCCCGAAGGAAGTCCCCTTGGGGGACATCTTCGCCGCAAGCGCCAGGCCGACCGCCAGCGGCAGGCCGCCGCCGACGATGGCATTGCCGCCATAGAACCGGGTCGCCGCGTCGAACAAATGCATCGAGCCGCCGCGGCCGTGCGCGCAGCCTTCACGCTTGCCGTACATCTCGGCCATGATCGCGCCCATGTCCATGCCGCGCACCAGCGCGTGGCCGTGCTCGCGGTAGGTGGCGACGATGTTGTCCTCCGGCGACAGGGCATGCAGCGCGCCGACTCCCGTCGCCTCCTCGCCGATGTAGAGATGCAGGAAGCCGCGAATCTTGCCCGCGCCGTACATCTCGGCCGACTTTTCCTCCATGCGGCGGATGCGCAGCATGTCGGTCAGCAGGCGCAGCGCGAAATCCTTGTCCCAGGGCACAGGGCCGGCGGGCGGCGGCGGGGCGCGGTGATCGGTCATGGCTGACCACCGTCGGCCCCCGCCCGGCGGGCGGCACTCATGATCCGCTCTCCAGGGTCGAGGTATCGCCCTCGGGCAAGCCCAGCTCGCGCGCCTTCAGCAGGCGGCGCATGATCTTGCCGCTGCGCGTGCGCGGCAGCGAGGGCAGGAAGGCGATTTCCTTCGGCGCCACGGCGGCGCCGAGGCGCTTCCTGGCGTGGCCCAGCAGTTCCAGGCGCAGCGCCTCGCTCGCCTCGAAGCCCTTTTTCAGCGAGACGAAGGCCTTCACCACCTCGCCCACCACCGGATCGGGCTTGCCGATCACGCCGGCCTCGGCCACCGCCGGGTGTTCCATCAGCGCGCTCTCGACCTCGAAAGGCCCGATCAAATGGCCGGCCGACTTGATCACGTCGTCGGCGCGGCCGACGAACCAGTAGTAGCCGTCGGCATCGCGCTGCGCCAGGTCGCCGGTCAGGTACCACTGGTTGTCGGCGCCGGCGAAGCACTTGCGGTAGCGCTCCTCGTTGTTGAGGTAGGCGCGGAACATCGAGGGCCAGCCGCGCTTCAGCGCCAGTTCACCCTCGACCCCGGCTTCCGCGACCGGCGTCACCGAGCCGTCTTCGTGGCGGCGCATGATCGCGGCATCGATGCCGGGCAGCGGCCGGCCCATCGAACCGGGCTTGATGTCGAAGGCCGGCGTGTTGGCGATCATGATGCCGCCGGTCTCGGTCTGCCACCAGTTGTCGTGGACGGCCAAGCCCAGCACGTCCTTACCCCAGCGCACCGCCTCGGGGTTCAGGGGCTCGCCGACGCTGGCGATGAAGCGCAGGCGCGGAAAGCGGTATTTGCGCGGAATCTCGGCGCCGGCCTTCATCAGCATGCGGATCGCCGTCGGCGCCGTGTACCAGACCGTCACGCCCTCGTCCTGCAGCAGGCCGTACCAGCGCTCGGCGTCGAATTCCTCGGCGTCGATGAGCGAAGTCACACCATGCAGCAGCGGCGCGATGATGCCGTAGGAAGTGCCGGTGACCCAGCCCGGATCGGCGGTGCACCAGTAGATGTCGTCGGCATGGAGGTCGAGCGCGTAGCGGCCGGTGGCCCAATGCGTGGCGACCGCGCCATGCACATGCACGGCGCCCTTCGGCGTGCCGGTGGTGCCGCTGGTGAAATGCAGCAGCGACATGTCCTCGGCGCCGGTCGCCGCCACCGCGGATTGGTCACTCGCGGCCGCCATCAGCGCCGCCAGATCGAGCGTGCCGGGGATCTTGCTGCCGCCGCCATCCTCGGCCACCAGCAGCACATGTTCCAGCGTCGGCATTTTGTCGCGCCACTTCGCCACCTTGCGCTCGTAGAGCATGTCGGTGGTGACCAGCACCCGGCCCGCGCCGAGATTTACCCGCGTCGCGATCGGCTCGGGGCCGAAGGCGGAGAACAGCGGCGAAACCACCGCGCCGTGCTTGAGGCCGCCGAGCACCGCGACATAGAGTTCCGGAATGCGTCCGGCCAGCACGAACACCCGCTCGCCGCGGGCGATGCCGAGCCCGGCCAGCACGTTGGCGAAGCGGCTGGTGAGCCGCGCCAGTTCGCCGAAGCCGACATCGCGGGGCGGCTTGCCGCGCGCGCGAAAACGGAACGCGGTCTTGTCGCGCAAGGCGCCCGTCGCGTGGCGATCCACCGCCTGCCAGGCGATGTTCAACGCGCCGCCGGGCTGAGCCGCCAACTCGCGGCCGACACTCTCCCAGGAAAAACGCCGACGCTCGCCGTCGTAGTCGGAAAAGTTGGGCGCAATGCGCAAATCTGCCGCGGTCTTGCGGATGATCGGTGAAGTGTCCATGCCTCCCTCACTGCTTATGCAGGAAATATAGCCCCTTCTTACCGCGGGGGAAAGGCGGCGTTTCGATCCGGGATTTGCCTGCCGGGCAGGGGCGGCAAGAGTTGGCGCTGGCGATACGCCGTGGGGGCCGTCGCGAAGCACTGCTTCGCGCCCACGGCGGTCGGTGGGCCATGCAAGGCCCACCGAGGGCCCCGATCAGGGGCCGCGTGGGGGAGTGGAGGAAGGGGCGCTTGTCGGCCTTATGTTGAGCTCCACATAAGGCCGATTATGTAGATGCCTTGATTATGTTGAGCTTTCAGCGACGTGGCTTGC
>NZ_JASJPC010000025.1:0-106406 GCF_031426875.1 Sulfuritalea sp. | reverse complement strand
GTATCAGCGGTACCGGCGCCGCGGGCACTGGCACCACCGGCACCACGGGTACCACCGGTACCACAGGTAGGACAGGTACCACAGGTACCACAGGTACCACCGGTAAGACAGGCACCACCGGCACCACCGGTACGACCGGTACGACAAGTACGACCGGTACGACCGGTACGACCGGTACGACCGGTACGACCGGTACGACAAGTACGAATGGCACAGGTATCAGCGGTACCGGCACCAGCGGTACCGGCGCCGCGGGCACTGGCACCACCGGCACCACGGGTACCACGGGCACCATCGGCACCACCGGTACCACAGGTAGGACAGGTACCACCGGTAAGACAGGCACCACCGGCACCACCAGTACGACCGGCACCACCGGTACGACCGGTACGACAAGTACGAATGGCACAGGTATCAGCGGTACCGGCACCAGCGGTACCGGCGCCGCGGGCACTGGTACCACAGGTACGACCGGTACCACGGGCACCACCGGTACCACAGGTACTACAAGTACGAATGGCACAGGTATCAGCGGTACCGGCACCAGCGGTACTGGCGCAAGTGGTTCGGGGGCGACGGCTACGGAGATGGATGGTGGAGGTTTGAAGCCAGGTGCAAAGGCTACCGGAACAAGTGCCACAGGCATTACTGAGCCTGGCGTGGCGGGGGCCACTTCCACGGGCAAGGCCGCGAGTGGCACCGATCCCGGTGAAAAAGATGTAAGGCCGGCAATCGTAGATCAGACACCCGGCGGCAAACCGGCCGAAAATCCCGCCACCGGCTTCGGTAGCGGCAATCCCATGAGTATTGGATCCGGCATCGGTGGTCCCGGCTTGGGTGGCCCGGGCATGAGCCCCGGTTCGGGCATGAGCCCCGGTGCCGGGCCGGCCATCGGAGGCCCGATGGGACCCGGTTCCGGCTTTCGCGGAGGCGGCCCTATGGGACCTGGTGGTGGCAAGCCATGAAATTGTGAAGACCGGAGAAACGCTGCGCAATCAGTTTTCCGGAATACACCGAGTCAATGCAGGCAGCTGACGAACATGGCGTACCGCTTCATCAACTGAGTGCGTCACGAATTTCGAGGGCGGAAGTTTCCTGAAGCTCCCTGAGAGGCTCCCTGGCTGGCTTCAGGGCAACGAGTTGAACGACGATTTCCCGCACAACATTTCGCTCACTCATGACAGCCTCGACCATCGCCGGGGTGGGTTCGAGGCTCGAGCCTTGAAGTTTGAGGAAGTGGGCATGAGCCACCCATAAAGTGATGCCTTCGGTCTTCCAGTCTCCCCGATACCCATAATCGGCCCGCCAATAGTAAGGCTGGGAGAAGTAGCCGAAGCTCTGGAGGAATATGCCGCGCACATGGGTGGGGTCTTCCCAGGCATCGTCACTGGATCCATAGGGGCAGCGGATGGTCATGAGGGCGTCGGGCTTTGCCACGCGCCACAGTTCCTGCATCAGGGGAAGTGGACTTCGGATGTGCTCCAGAACATGGGATAGCAGAAACTCGCCGATGGAACTGTCCCGGAAAGGAAGGAGCCTGCCGCCTTCTCCGGATCCCAGCCTGTCCAGGTCGACCACGACGTCCACTCCGGGAAGGGGCATGGAATCCAGATTGGTCCACCCGTCGAGGATGTTTCGGCCACACCCGACGTTCAATCGGGACGTCCGATCGCCTCCGCCTGAACCAGCATTGAGGCCTGAGCGAGAAAGCAGGGAATCAGATTTGGGACTGAATTTTTTCATTGTTCTCAATTGGCAAAGCGGTCCCGGCGCAGGGCATCTGCGGCGGATCAGGAATGAAGAAGATACTTACTTGGCCTGCGCTTGCACGGTGAAACTCGCCGGCGGATCGCCACGCTGGTATCGCTCCCACATCGTGGCATAGGCGGATTCGATGTGACGGCAGAAGCGATCGGCATCAAACAACGGACAGGTGCCGAGGTTTCGTTCCAGCCTGGCCCGGATTTCAGCCAGCACGGCAGGCGCCGTGGCCAAGCTGAGCGCCAACGCTTCATACTCATCAAGGCTGTGACAAATCATCTCGGGGAGCCCAACGGCATTGAGCAGGCTTGCGGCGACGCGCCCGGCAAAGGTCTCACCCAGGCATGTCAGTACGGGCAACCCGGCCCACAGCGCATCGCTGGCAGTGGTATGGGCATTGCACGGCAGGGTGTCAAGAAACAGATCGGCCTGTCTTTGGCGGGCAAGGTGTTCGCTCATATCAATTCTTGCGGCAAAAACCAGGCGCCCAGGCGCCACACCGCGCTTTTCGGACTCGCGTCGCAGGTTGGCCGATGCAGCCGCATTGTCCTCCAGCAACCACAATACGCTGCCGCTTACCTGATTCAGCAAACGCATCCAGACGTCGAAAATCTCTGGCGCAATCTTGAAATTGTTGTTGAAGCAGCAGAAAACGAAACCGCTCGCCGGGAGTTTGAGTTCCGCGCGGGAAGGTGTGCGCACGCCAATGACGCGCTTACGATCATTAGGCTGATACGAATCCGGCAGGTACACGACCTTCTCCGAATAATGAATCTGGTGCTCCGCAGGGATCAAATAGTGGTCTGCAATGATGTAATCGATATAGTCAGCGCCCATGGTGCCGGGGTAACCCAGGTAGTTCACTTGGACCGGTGCCGGACGGTGCGCAAGGATGCCGGTGCGGCAATTGGTGGTAAATCCCTTCAAGTCAATCGCGATGTCGATTTCCGACTGCAGCATCAGTTGCGCCACCTCGAGATCGCTCATCCCGCCTGCGTCGACAAACTGATTGAACGACGGCTCCAATCGTTCGCGCATCGAGTCCCTCACCTCGGGACCAAAGCATATCGCCGTCGTCTCGAACCTGTGCTTGTCATGCACCTCGAACATTTCAGCCATCAAAAATGCGGTCGCATGATGGTGAAAATCGGCGGACAAGTATGCCACTCGGATTTTGTCGTGCCGGTAACGCCGACCTTGCCACAAAGGCGGCAGCGATGCGGGACATTTGTCGGCGACAAAAATCCGGGCGCACTGCAATTGAGCCGGCGCGGATTGCGAAAAGGTGAGGAAGGGAAACGGAACGATCACGCGTTTGCCGCTCGCTACGGATACTGCGATGCTGTGCGCGCTCTGCTCATGCTGCGCCCAATCGCAACAGAGAATCTGCGTATGCAACAGGTTGCCGGGTCCGTAGTCGTAGTCAGGAGCTATTTGAACTACGTAAGCAAAAGATCTGGCGGCCTCTTCGTATCGCCCCATATCCCGCAATGCGTTGCCGCGATTGTTATGCGCCAGCACAAAATCCGGATTGAGTTCCTGAGCCCGGTCAAAATCTGCCAGCGCTTCGGTAAAGCGTTTCAGGTTCAGCAAAGCAAGGCCGCGATTGTTCAGCACCTCTGCAGAGTCAGGCTTGATCCGCAACGCATTGTCGTAGCTGGCCAATGCTTCTTGATTCCGTTGCAGATCCAGCAACGCGTTGCCATGATTGTTAAGCGCGCCGACATCATCAGGTTGTAGCGCCAGCGTCCGCGCATAGCTGGCCAGTGCTTCTTCCTGCCGTCCCATCTGTTGCAGCACATAACCACGGTTGTTGAAGGCGAGCGCGAAGTCAGGGGCGAATTCGATGGCAAGGTTCAGACTTGCCAGGGCATCGACATGCCGCTTCAGGTTCAGCAAAGCTAGACCGCGATTGTTGTATGCATGCGCGTAGTCAGGTTTCAACACCAGAGCCTGATCGTAGCTGGCAAGGGCGTCTTCGTCGCGCCCAAGCTCGAGCAAGGCATTGCCGCGGTTGTTGAGCGCCTCCGCATCGACGAATGCTTGTACCGATGCCTCACCGCGGCTGGATTGCGTTTCTTGATTCAATTGTTGCATCACATGATCGGTCTGTTGTTGTAAGTGGGTGTTGAACCGTGATTGATTTAATGACCATGGCATTGACGCTCAAGTGAAACGCCCGAGATTCTGCTGTTCCCGTACCGGGTGCCAGAATTGTCGCGAGTCAACTCACTTCGCAGTTTGGATTCCAAGCATATACGCAAAATCAAAGTCTGAATCTCGCCCTATCAATCGAGGGTGAACTTCCGCAGGTAGTTCGCCACCTCAGTCGGCGCTTCTTCGGGCAGGAAGTGGCCGCAATCGAGCGCCGCGCCGCGGACATCGCCGCTTTCTCGCGCCACAGCGCAAGCACGTCGTGGTTGCGGTCGACGAAGCCTCCGGCGCCCCACAGGACCAGCAACGGAATCCCTGGCGGCGACCAGCGTCTGGCCCGGTCGTGCGCGAGTTCGATCCCGGCGGCAGCGCGGTAGTCGTCGCAACTGGCGCGGATGGAAACGGCGAGCAATGGAATAGACCCCGGGCAATGTCCCTTGCCCGAATTTTTCAAGACCTTCCGTGGCGTCACCGTCAGCGGCATCGGGGTCGGCACCTGGATGGGCGACCTTTCGGCGGCCACCGACGCGCGCTATGTCGAGACCCTGGTCCACGCCGCCAGCCGCGGCCTGAACGTGTTCGACACGGCCATCAATTCAACCTCAAGCTCGAAACCCTGGACATCTACTATCTCCACAATCCCGAGGAAGCGATCGCCGGACTGGCGGCAAAAGAGCTGCGCCGGCGGCTGGCAATGACATTTGCCGTGCTCGAAGAAGCCGTCGCCGCCGGCACGATCGGATCTTATGGCCTCGCCACCTGGGATGGACTGCGTGTGGCCAAGGACGATCCCCGCCATCTGTCGCTGGCCACCGCCGTCGCGGCCGCCCGCGATGCGGCGGGAAGCGACGAGCACCATCTGGCGGTGATTCAACTGCCGTTCAACATCAGGGACCATCAGGCGGTGACGCTGCCGACGCAAAAGCTCGGGCGCGCTACCTTGCCCGCGTTGCAGGCGGCCGAAGCGCTCGGGCTCTATGTCATGACCAGTGCCAGCGTCATGCAGGGTGGGGGAACCGCGGCAGCCGATGAAGCCCGCTTGCGGAGGGCGACGCCCGGCCATTCGCTGATCACCGCGGCGCTGCAGGTTTCGCGCAGCGGCCGGGGTGTCGGCACGGCGCTGGTTGGCATGCGGCGCATACATAGCGTCGAGGAAGCCATGGCCGTGGCGCAAATGCCATTGGCACACGAGGGCGCATGAGGGCTGGCGCTTGCCGTATCGCCAACGCCGACTTTCGGGTTGGCTCAGCGTCCCGGCAGCTCGTTCGGGCGCAGGTCGAAGACCAGCACCTCGGCATCCTCGCCGCTGTCGAAGATCAGTCGGCCGGCTTCGCGCACGCGGGCGCCATCGCCGGCCGCCATGGCGATGCCATTGACGCGCAGCGCGCCGCGCGCGACATGGACATAGGCATGGCGTCCCGCCGGCACATCGAATTCCGCGCGTTCGGCGCCGCTTAGCAGGCCGGCATAAACGCGGGTGTCCTGATACACGCCGAGCGCGCCGTCCGCGGCGTCGGGCGCGATGATCAGGCGCAGGCGGCCGCGCTTTTCGGCGTCGGCGAAATGCGTCTGCTGGTAGCGCGGAGCGACGCGCAGGCGGTCCGGCACGATCCATATCTGCAGGAAATGCACGCCTTCCTCGCGCGAGTGGTTGAACTCGCTGTGGCTGATGCCGCTGCCTGCGCTCATCATCTGCACGTCGCCGGGACGGATCACCGAGCCGGTGCCCATTGAATCCTTGTGTTCCAGCGCGCCTTCCAGGACGTAGGAAAATATCTCCATGTCGCGGTGCGGGTGGGTGCCGAAGCCCATGCCGGGTTCCACGCGGTCGTCATTGATCACCAGCAGGTCGGAAAAGCCGACCTGCTGCGGATCGTGATAATGGCCGAAGGAAAACGTGTGGCGCGAAGCTAGCCAGCCGAAGTTGGCGGCGCCGCGCTCGGAGGCCTTGCGCAGTTCGAGCATGTCTGTCTCCTTCGGTCGTCGGTGCTTCAGCGGGTCCAGCGCGCCGCGGTTTCGGCGACGCGGGCGCCGAACAGGCGCGCGGTTTCCAGGTCGCCGGGCGGGGGGCCTTCCTCGGCGCTGGAGTCGGACGGCGACTGTGCCATGGCGCCGGCATAGGAGCCGAGCCAGTTCACGTCGTTGCGGGCGGCCGCCTTGCTGTTGGCCGGCGCCATGCCGGTGCCGACCCAGACCATGCCCTGCTGCATCGACAGGGTGATCATGTAGTGCAGGGTCGACAGCTTGTCGCCGTTCATCGAGCCCGAGTTGGTGAAGCCGGCGGCGACCTTGTTCTTCCACTTCGAGCCGAACCAGGGTTTCGAACTGGCGTCGGCAAAGCGCTTGAACTGCCACGAGGCGCCGCCCATGTAGGTCGGCGAGCCGAACACGATGGCATCGGCGGCTTCCAGCTTCTGCCAGCCGTCGGCCGGCAGTTCGCCTTCCGCGCTGATTTCGAGCAACTCCGCCGTGGCCCCGGCGACGCCGGCGGCGCCCTGGTGCACCGCCTCGGCCTGCTTGCGGGTGTGGCCGTAGCCGCTGTGATAAACGATGACTGCGTGGGACATGGTGTTTCCTCCGGTTTAAATGTTCGATGTTGCCGATGATCGCTGCTAGAATTCTTCTCGAAAATGGCTGGGTCAAGCTTGCACTGAATACTTAGATAAGATGGAGTATCAACGATTACAAGGTGTTCAGCGACGAAACTTTTCATGAGCTATAGTCGAATTTTTCGAATGTTAAATCCTTCCCCATGCTCAAGCTGACGCTCGACGCGATCGAAATCATCGATGCCATCGATCGCGGCGGCTCTTTTGCCGCGGCGGCGGAAGCCCTGCACAAGGTGCCGTCGACGATTTCCTACACGGTGGCCAAGCTCGAAGAACAGCTCGGCTTTCAGCTCTTCGTGCGGCGCGGGCCGCGCGTCACGCTGACCCCGGTGGGCCGCGAACTGCTCAGGGAAGGCCGCTGGCTGCTGCGTTCCGCCGCCGATCTCGAATCGCGCCTGCGCCGCATCGCCACCGGCTACGAGTCCGAATTGCGCCTGGTGCATGACTCGCTGCTGCCGGCCTCCGCCCTGGTCGAGGACATCCGCGCCTTCGAGGCGCTGGACTGCGGCACGCGCCTGCGCATCAGCACCGAAGTCATGACCGGCAGCTGGGAGGCCCTGCGCGAAGGCCGTGCCGACCTGATCCTGGCCGTCGGCGATCCGCCCTCCGGCTTTGCCCAGCAGGCCAAGCGCCTGCACGACATCGAATTCATTTTCTGCGTCGCGCCGCAACACCCGCTGGCGCGTATCGACCGCCCGCTGACGCCCGATGATCTGCGCGCACACACGGCGATCGTCGTCGCCGACAGCGCGCGCCTGCTGCCGACGCGCAACATCGGCCTGCACTCCGGGCAGTCGCGCATCACCGTGTCGAACATCGAGGCCAAGATTGCGCTGCAGATCGCCGGGCTGGGTTACGGCTTCCTGCCGCGCTGCCGCATCGACGCCGCACTGACCCAGCGCCAACTGGTCGCCCGGGACGTCGCCGAAGTGCGCGCCAATGAGCCGCTGTGGCTGGCCTGGAACCTCGAAGGCGAAGGCGAGGCGCAGAAATGGTGGCGGGCGCGGCTGCAGGCGCCGGGCGCCCTGGGGCGGCCCTAGCGCCGTGGCGCCAGCGCCAACTCTTCAACACACGCCGCGATGAATTCACCCGTAACGCCCGCAGCCCTCGATCCCGCCCGCGAACGCATGCTGCTGCTGACCCTGGCCGGCGTGCAGTTCGCCCACATCCTCGACTTCATGATCATGATGCCGCTGGGGCCGATCCTGATGAGGGACCTCGGTGTCGGCACCCACGAGTTCGGTCTGCTGGTTTCCTCCTACACTTTTTCCGCGGCCTTCACGGGGCTGCTGGCGGCGATGTTCGTCGACCGCTTCGAGCGCAAGCGCCTGCTGTTGACCATGTTCGCCCTGTTCGCCGTGGCCACGCTGGCCTGCGGCCTGGCGCCGGGCTACTGGACGCTGCTGGCGGCGCGCGGCACGGCCGGCGCCTTCGGCGGCGTGCTCGGCTCGATGGTGCAGACCATGGTCGGCGACCTGATTCCCTTCGAGCGGCGCGGTCGCGCCAGTGGCACCATCATGTCGGCCTTCTCGCTGTCGACCGTGGCCGGGGTGCCGCTGTCCCTGTATCTGGCCAACCATTTCGGCTGGCGCTTTCCCTTCGTTTTCATCGCCGCGCTGTCCTGCGGCTTCCTGCTGCTGGGCTGGAAGATGCTTCCGGCATTGCGCGGCCACCTGCCCAGCGCCACCGTCTCCGAGACCGAGCGCGCCCATCCGCTGGCGGCCATGGCCGCCGTGCTGCGCGACGCCAACCATCTGCGCGCGCTGCTGTTCATGGCCCTGATCATGTTCTCCGGCTTCAGCGTGATCCCCTACATCACCATCTACGTCACGGCCAATGTCGGCATCCGCCAGGAAGACATTCCGCTGATCTACCTGTTCGGCGGCACCGCCACCTTCTTCACCTCGCGCCTGGTCGGCCGCCTGGCCGATGCGCACGGCAAGATCCGCGTTTACCGCTGGATGGCGCTGTGCTCCATGGTGCCGCTGCTGGTGCAGACCCACATCTGGCCTGTGCCGTTGTGGCTCATGATCATCTGGTCGACGGTGTTCTTCATCTTCGTCCCGGGGCGCATGGTGCCGGCCATGGCCATCGTCACCTCGGCCGTGCAGCCGCGCCTGCGCGGCACCTTCCTGTCGATGAACGGCGCCGTGCAGCAACTGGCATCGGGCAGCGCGTCCTGGCTGGGCGGGGCGATGATCGCCGCCGACGCCTCGGGGCGCATCGTCGGCTACGGCAATGTCGGCTGGCTGGCGATCGGCGCCACCGTGATCGCCATGCTCTTCGTCGGCCAGATCCACCTGCACACCGGCGCACCGCCGCCGGGCGGCAAGGCCTGAACGCGCCAGGCGCCGGAGGGACTGCGGTTCAGGTGCTCAGCGCGTTAACCACGCCGCGGCGACGAACAGTACCGCGGCGATGGCGGCATAGGTCTTCCACGGCTGTTCCTTCTCCGCATAGGGGTCGGTCAGCGCGCGTTCGGCGCCTGGCGGCAGTTGTGCGAGTTGCGTCAGCGAAGTGCCGAAGGGGATGTTGATGCGCGCCCGCGCATTCACCGCCCAGCCGTTGGCGTCGAGGATGGGGCCGAGGTTGCGGCTTCTGAGCTTGAACCAGGCCAGCACCATGGCCGGGGCCGAGATCAGCAGCATCAGGCCGCCGACGGCCAGCGGCATCTGCCACCACTTGAGGCCGAGCAGCCCGCTCATGACGCCGGCCAGGACGGTGCCGATCGCGCCGATGGCAAGGCCGATGGCGGCGAAGATGCCGGCGAACTTGCCGACGTCGAAGGCTTGCGGCGCGGCTGGCGCCTCGACCTTCTTGCCGACGCCGACGGCGGTAGCGCCGAGCTTGCTTTCGACCGCGGCGGCCTTGCCCGCGGCGAGCTTCTGCAACTGTTCGCCGACCATGCGCATCAGGCGCTTGTAGGGCGACCAGAAGGCCTGGCGCAGGCTGATCGGATGCTCGACCAGCTTGACGATGGTGGCGTTCCAGTCGCGGCCCTGGCGATCGTAGAACACGCCGTTGCGGCCGACCATCAGTTGATCGGAATCGCCGGCGGTGAAGGCCGCAGCGATGCTTAGCTTTTCTTCGTTGCCATCACCAACTCGGGTGCAGTCGCAATACACCAGGCAGATGCGCGACAACCCGGCCAGCGCGGCGTGCTTGGCGGCGGCATTGACCGCGACGCAGAGTTCGGCGGAACGGCCGTCGAGATACAGGGTGCCGATCTGGAACGTGGCTTTGCCTTGGTGCGTGTAGAAATCGCGGAAGGCGACGAAGTTGTTGGCCAGCGGCAGCAGGTCGCGCACATAGCGCGCCAGCCGCTCCAGGTCGCGCACGGCCTCCGCTTCGGGCGGCAGGCCGACGGGCCGCGCGGCCTGCCAGGCGACATAGCCGGCGAGCTGGTCCTGCAGCGCCAGCCAGTCGGATTCCGAAATCGCCGCGCGGGCGCCCAGCAGCGGCACCACGGCGGCCTCGCGCAGGGTGGCGATGCGCTGGGCCCAGGCCGGATTGATGCCGGATTCGCTGCCGGCGCCGAGCGGCACCGTGGCGCCAGCGCCAACTCTTGCCAGGGGCAACGCGGCGATATCGGCATGGGCCGCGGAAAGCGCGGCGGCGCCCAGTGATTTGAGGGCATCGTCGGAGGCGTTCAAGGCCTCGCCGGCGCGCATGTCGAAGGCCGCCAGGCGGCAACGGACGAAGAAATCGTCGAGCTTTTCCTTGACCTCGGCGACGGCGGCGCAGGCGGCTTCGGTCGCCTCGCCCAGCGGCTTCACCGTGCTGCCGGCGCTGCTGGCCAAGGCCTCCCAGGCGGCCAGCGCGCGCGCCGAGTATTCGGTTTCGGCGGCGCTGGCGGCCTCGACCGAGACCAGTTCGCCGCCCGCGGGCAGCAGTCCCTGCGCGGCGGCGAGTACGGCCGGATCCTTGATCGCGGCCAGCGGCACGCCGGCCAGCCCGTGCGCCAACACCTCGGCATCGTTGAGCCGGGCCGCGGCCCAGTCGATCGCCGCCAAGAGTTCCGGGGCGCGCACGTGGCCGTCGCTGTCGGTATCGATCAGCGCCAGGCTGCGCGCATCGAATTCGATGCCCTTGACCGGGCAGGACAGCGCAACCCACAGTTTCTGGTCGAGTTCGCGCAGCGCCAGCAGGTCGGCGGCGGTATCGATGCGCACCTGGTCGAAGCCGCCGGCGCGGAAGAATTTCCAGGTGTGGCTCATGGGATTCCCTTGGTATTAACGTGAAATACGTCGCCAAGCGCGACTTGTCTGGTTCGAGCGCAGCGAGCCGATCAATAGCCTCCCCGCGAGGGGAGGACGGGAGGGGCGGGCCCACTTGCCAGCTTGAGGTGCTATGACGCCAAGGCATTTCAAGATGTGAGGGCGGTTCATCGAAGCCATGAGCGTTGGGCAGGATTCAGGCGCGGTCGCCGACAAAGGGGTTGCTGAGGCGCTCCTCGCCAAAGGTGGACATCGGGCCGTGGCCCGCTATGAATTCGACATCGTTGCCGAGCGGCCAGAGCTTGTGCTTGATCGAGTCCATCAGCGCCTGGTAATCGCCGCGCGGGAAATCGGTGCGGCCGATGCTGCCGGCGAACAACACGTCGCCGACCAGGGCGAGTTTCGAGCGGGCGTGGTAGTAGACCACGTGGCCCGGCGTGTGGCCTGGGGTGTGGATCACCTGCAGGGTTTCATTGCCGACGCTGACGGTGTCGCCGTCGTTGAGCCAGCGGTCCGGCGTGAAGGCTTGCGCCGGCGGAAAGCCGAAGCTGCGGCTTTGCGCCACCAGTTGGTCGATCCAGTAGCTCTCTTCCTTCTGCGGGCCCTCGATCAGCACGCCCAGGCGCTGCGCCAGTTCGCCGGCGCCGCCGGCATGGTCGATGTGGCCGTGGGTCAGCAGGATCTTCTCGACGGTGACGCCCAGCCGGGCGGCCGTATCGACCAGCAGCTCGATGTCGCCGCCGGGATCGACGAAGGCGCCGCGCATGGTTTTGGTGCACCAGAGCAGGGTGCAGTTCTGCTCGAAGGGCGTGACGGGAATGATGCGGTATTTCATCGGGGATGCTCCAGGGCGCCTTGCCGGCGCCGGTTTCTAGGGTTGCTTCGCGGCGATCGCCGCAAGCCGCGTGCGCGCCGCCTCGAATTCGAGCCGGAGTAGTTCAAGAGCCTGGCTGGCGCCGGCAATCGTGCCGGCGCGGCCCAGCCGTTCGATCTCCATGCAGTGCAGGCGCATGCGCCGGGCGCCGAGATTTTCGATGCTGGAGAGGTAGCGATGGGCGGCGTTGGCGAGCGCTTCGCTGTCCTCGGCGCGTATCGCCGCGGCGAGGACGTCCAGATGCTCCGGGGAATCGCTGCTGAACAGCTCGATCAGCTCGGCGACCAGGGCCGGCTGCTGCTCGTCCTGCAGTTCCAGCAGGCCCGAGATCCGGCGCGGGTCGATCACGTGCAGCGCCTCGTCGGGATCTGCGCCTGGCGGCGTCTGCCGCGGCGCCTGGTTCACGGCCAGCAGCACGGCGCGTATGTCGTCGAGTTCGACCGGCTTCGAGACATAGGCATCCATGCCGGCGGCGAGGCAGATCTCGCGGTCGCCGGGCATGGCGCTGGCGGTCATGGCGACGATCCGCGGCGCGGCTGCGCCCGCGTAGCGCGCCTTCAGCCGGCGGGTGGCTTCGAGGCCGTCCATTTCCGGCATCTGCACGTCCATCAGGATCACGTCGTAGTTCTGCCGTTCCAGCGCGTCGAGGACTTCGACGCCGCTGGCGACCACGTCGGCGCGATAGCCGAGATGCGCCAGCAGCTGCTGCACCACCTTTTGATTGACCGTGTTGTCTTCGGCCACCAGGATCTTGAGCGGCAGGCTGTCGGCCAGATTCGGGTCGCTGCGCACCGGCTGCCGGTCGATGGAGTCGATCGGCGTGATGCGCATCGCGTGCAGCAGCACGTCGAGCAGGGCCGCGGGTTTGATCGGCTTGTTCAGATAAGCGGCGAAATCGGCCTTGTCCATCGTGCCGTCGCGGGTCCGCTGGTTGGCCACCGAGGTCAGCATGATCAGGGGCAGCGACAGTGCATCGCGGTGCTTGCGGATTTCCAGGGCCAGCGCCAGGCCGTCCATTTCCGGCATGCTCATGTCGAGGATGCCGACGTCGAAGGCCTGGCCATGGCGGATGAAATCCAGGGCCTCGATGCCCGATGCCGCCGCCGAGGGCAGCATGCCCCAGGTCAGGGCCTGCTTGACCAGGATGCGGCGGTTGGTGCTGTTGTCATCCACGATCAGCGCGCGCCGGCCGGACAGCGCCGAGGAGTACTCCTGCAGGAAATTGTTGGCCAGCTGCGGACCGGCCGCTTCGGCCACGATGGTGAAGCAGAAGGTCGAACCGATGCCGATCTGGCTTTCCGCCCACATACGGCCGTCCATCATTTCGGTCAGGCGCCGGCTGATCGCCAGGCCCAGGCCGGTGCCGCCGTACTTGCGGGTGGTCGAGGCATCGAGCTGGCTGAAGGACTGGAACAGCATGGTCAGCTTGTCTTCGGCGATGCCGATGCCGGTGTCCCTGACGGCGAACTTGATCTCGAAGCGGACCTCGTCCAGCGGCGCTCCGGCGACGGTGATCACGACCTCGCCGCCATGGGTGAACTTGATCGCGTTGGACAGCAGGTTCACCAGGATCTGGCGCAGGCGCGTGGCGTCGCTGATCAGCGATGCCGGTACGCTGTCGTCGATGAAGTAGGCCAGGTTGATGTTCTTCTCGCCGGCCTCGGCACTGATCAGGTCCATGGCCTCTTCGAGGCAGCGGCGCAGGTCGAAGGGATAGCGCTCGATTTCCAGCTTGCCGACTTCGATCTTCGAGTAGTCGAGGATGTCGTTGATGATGGTCAGCAGGGCTTCGCTGCTGGCGCGCACGGTTTCGGCGTAATCGCGCTGCTCGTCGTCGATGCGGGTGTTGAGCAGCAGGCTGGTCATGCCGATCACGGCATTCAGCGGGGTGCGGATTTCGTGGCTCATGTTGGCCAGGAACATGCTCTTGGCCTGCATCGCCGCCTCGGCTTTTTCCTTGGCCGCTTCGAGTTCGCGCTCATGCGCCACGCGCGCGGTGCTGTCGCGCAGGATCACGGTATAGATCAGGGCGCCCTTCGTCTCCAGCTTGGAGATCGACGCCTCGGCGGGAAACTCGCTGCCGTCCTTGCGTATGGCATGAATCGCGCGCCGTTCGCCCATTTTGCGGGCGACGTCGCCGGACTGGCGGAAACTCTCGACCAGTTCGCCATGCCCCGGCCGGAAGCGATGCGGCAGCAGCAGGTCGATCGGCTGTCCCTGCGCTTCCGCCGCCGACCAGCCGAAGATCCGCTCGGCGCCGCTGTTGAACAGGACGATGCGCAAGGCGTCGTCGAAACAGATGATCGCATCGTCGGCGATGCGCAGGATTCCCTGCAGTTGGGCGGCGGTGAGATCGGTAGCGGGCAGATGCTGGGCCATCGCGCGTTCCTCAGTGGGCCAGGCCGCGTCGATAATGCACGGCCTCGGCGATATGGGTGGCTGACAGCGGCGCGCCGTCGGGCACTTGGGCCAGATCGGCGATCGTGCGCGCCACTTTGAGGATGCGATGATAAGCCCGCGCCGTGAGGGACAGGTGGCTCATGGCCTGTTTCAGCAACTGCGCGCCGCCGGCATCGGGGCGTGCATGGCGGTCGATTTCATCCGGATCGAGCTGCGCATTGGGTTTGCCCTGGCGCTCGATCTGGCGCACGCGGGCGGCGGCTACGCGGTCGCGCACCGTGGCCGAGGCCTCGCCGTCGCCGCGCGCGGACAGGTCGGCGGCATCGACCGCCGGCACGTCGAGCATCAGATCGATGCGGTCGAGCAGCGGCCCCGAGAGCTTGCCGCGATAGCGCGCAACCTGGTCCGGCGTGCAGCGGCATTTGCCGGCGGGATGGCCCTGCCAGCCGCAGGGGCAGGGATTCATTGCCGCCACCAACTGGAAGCGGGCAGGGAATTCGGCGCGCCGCAGGGCGCGCGCGATGTGGATCTGCCCGGTTTCCAGCGGCTCGCGCAGGGCTTCGAGCACGCTGCGCTGAAACTCCGGCAATTCGTCGAGAAACAGGGTGCCGTTGTGTGCCAGCGAAATCTCGCCCGGCCGCGGCGTGCCGCCGCCGCCGACCAGGGCCGCGCTGGAGGCGGAATGATGCGGTGCGCGAAACGGGCGCTGATGCCACTGCGCCAGCCCGAAACTTCCGGCCAGCGAATGCACCGCGGCGCTCTCCAGCGCCTCGGCATCCGTCATCGGCGGCAGCAGGCCGGGCAGGCGCTGCGCCAGCATCGACTTGCCGGCGCCCGGCGGCCCGCTCATGAGCAGCGAGTGGCCGCCGGCGGCCGCGACTTCGAGCGCGCGCTTGGCCTGTGCCTGGCCCTTGACCTCGGCCAGGTCGGGATAACGGGTGAAAGTTGGCGCTGGCGGCACGGCGAAGGGCGCGAGCAGTTCGCGCCCGGCGAGGTGGGCGCAGACCTGCAACAGGTTCTGCGCCGGCAGGATGCTCATGCCCCGGATCAGTGCGGCTTCCGGCGCGCTTTCCAGCGGCAGCACGAAGGCGCGTGCGGTGAGGTGCTGCGGCCCGGCTTCGCGGCGGATCGCGGCGCACATCGCCAGCGTGCCGCGCACCGCGCGCAAGTCGCCGGAGAGCGCCAGTTCGCCGGCAAATTCGTGGGCATCGAGGCTGGCCGCCTTGATCTGGCCGGAGGCGATCAGGATGCCCAGTGCGATCGGCAGGTCGAAACGCCCCGACTCCTTGGGCAAGTCCGCCGGCGCGAGGTTCACGGTAATGCGCCGCTGCGGGAACTCGAAGCCGCAATTCTGGATCGCGGCGCGCACCCGGTCGCGTGCTTCCTTGACTTCGGTGTCGGGCAGGCCGACCAGGGTGAATGAGGGCAGGCCTGCGGCGAGATGGACTTCGACCGTCACTTCCGGGGCCGCGAGGCCCGCCAGCGCTCGCGAGCGGAGTACGGCGAGCGACATCGACGGCCTTAGCGGGCGGCCGGGTCCGGCGGAGCCGTCTGGCTGCGTGCTTCGAATTCCGCGATACGCGCTTCGAGGGCTTCGAGTTTGGCGCGCGTGCGGGTCAGTACTTGGCGCTGCACGTCGAACTCCTCGCGGGTGACCAGGTCGAGTTTGCCAAACAGGCCGGCGAGCGCCGCACGCAGGTTCTTTTCGACATCGCCGGCCGGTGTCGCCGCCAGCAGGGATGACACGCGGGCGGACATTTCGTCGAGCAGTTTGGGATTCAGCATGTTGTAGGAGCGCTTTGGTTTGACGAGGAAAACGTCTTCTGGTTTCAGCCTGGGACCAGGCCGGTTTCAGCGGCGCCAAGCGCCACGGCCGGAGCCAAAGTCTAGCACAGCGACGCCGCCGGCCGGGCTCGCTGCGGGCGCTGCACCACGACGGTGCGCCGTGCGTCCGCCGGGGGCTCAGTTTGGTGCGGCGGCATCGCTGTGGCACCGCGAGCTTATATCAAGCCATTGATTATAAATGTAATAACTGTCTGGCACGGTCTCTGCATAAAGCGAGCTGTAGTTTTTCTATTCTTCCAAGGAGCATAACCATGCGCAAATCCCTGATCGCTGCCGCTGTCGCTGGCCTCGTTTCCCTTCCGTCGCTCGTCATGGCCCAGGCTGCCGCGCCGGCCAGTCCGCACACCTTCACCGGCAACGTCGGCTTCGCTACCGAATATCTGTATCGCGGCATCGCCCAGACGCGTGGCAAGCCCGCGTTGCAGGGCGGTTTCGACTACGCCCATGCCAGCGGCTTGTACGCGGGGGCCTGGGGTTCCAACATTTCGTGGATCGGCGACGCAGTCGCCGGTGCCAGCGCCAGCCTGGAAATCGATGTCTATGGCGGCTACAAGGGTTCGTTCGGTGGCGACTTCGGTTACGACATCGGTGTGCTGACCTACAACTATCCGGGCACGGGCAAGACGGTTACCGGCGTCCAGGAACTCAAGCAGGATACGACGGAAGTGTACGGCGCCCTGTCGTGGAAATGGCTGACCGTGAAGTACTCGCATTCGACGGGTGCTTTGTTCGGATGGCCCAAGAATCCGGGCGCACTTACCGACAAGACGACCGGAAGCGGCTACCTCGAACTCAACGCCGCCTACGACCTGGGCAACGGCTGGGGCATCACCGGCCACGTCGGCGACCAGAAGGTCAAGGGCAACGGTCCGGCCTCTTACTCCGACTACAAGCTCGGCGTGACCAAGGATGTCGGTTTTGGCGTGGTCGGTCTGGCCTATTCCAGCACCAACGCCCAGGATTCCTGCACCGGTGCCGCAGCCACCACCGCCAACGATGTGTACTGCTTCGTGAACAACAATGGTACGAATGCTTACTCCGCAGGCAAGGACAAGCTCGTGGCCACCTTCAGCAAGACGTTCTGATATTGATCGAAATCCCGCCGGCGACCCGGCCGGCACCGGCGGGATGAAATGTGCTCTGCATGCCTGGGATTCCGCTTCGCGGGCAGGCAAAACTTACCCAAGCTCCTCCAATTTTTAAAGGAAACAGCCATGAAACTCGTCACCGCCATCATCAAGCCGTTCAAGCTTGACGAGGTACGCGAGGCCCTTGCCGCCGTCGGCGTGCAGGGGATCACCGTTACCGAGGTCAAAGGGTTCGGCCGGCAGAAAGGTCATACCGAGCTCTATCGCGGCGCGGAATACGTCGTCGATTTTCTGCCCAAGGTCAAGGTCGAAGCGGCCATCCGCGACGACCTGCTCGACCAGGTCATCGAAACCATTGAGAAATCCGCCAGCACCGGCAAGATCGGCGACGGCAAGATTTTCGTCTTCGACGTCGAACAAGTCATCCGCATCCGCACCGGTGAAACCGGTGAGGAAGCTCTGTAAGGGAGACCCAAAATGAGAAAATTGCTAGCCATTCTGCTGACGGCCCTGACCGTCGGCATCGCCGGCGGCGCCTCCAGCGCCTGGGCCGACGACAAGCCGACGACCGAGGCTGCGGCACCCGCCGCGACGCCTGCCGCCACTGCCGCGGCGCCTGCCGCCGCTGCCGAAGCTGCACCGGCTCCGGCGGCGACGCCGGCACCTGTGCCCAACCGCGGCGACAACGCCTGGCTGATGGTCGCCACGGCCTTCGTCATCCTGATGAGCATCCCCGGCCTCGCGCTGTTCTACGGCGGTCTGGTGCGCGCCAAGAACATGCTGGCGGTGTTGATGCAGGTGTTCGTCACCTTCTCGGTGATCAGCGTGCTGTGGGCCATCTATGGCTACAGCGTCGCCTTCACCGAAGGCAACGCCTTCTTCGGCAGTCTCGACAAGCTGTTCCTCAAGGGCATCACGCCGGATTCGGCGGCGGCCACCTTCAGCAAGGGTGTCGTTGTCTCGGAGTTCATCTTCGTCGCCTTCCAGGGCGCCTTCGCAGCCATCACCTGCGGCCTGATCGTCGGCGCCTTCGCCGAGCGCATCAAGTTTTCCGCCGTGCTGCTGTTCATGGTGCTGTGGTTCAGCTTCAGCTACCTGCCGATGACGCACATGGTCTGGTACTGGACCGGTCCGGATCCCTACACCACGGCCGAAGCCGCGGAAAAGGCAACGGCCACTGCCGGCTACCTGTTCCAGAAGGGCGCGCTCGACTTCGCCGGCGGCACGGTGGTGCATATCAATGCCGCCATTGCCGGCCTGATCGGCGCCTACCTGGTCGGCAAGCGCGTCGGCTACGGCAAGGACTCGATGGCACCGCACTCGCTGACCATGACCATGATCGGCGCCTCGCTGCTGTGGTTCGGCTGGTTCGGCTTCAACGCCGGCTCGGCGCTGGAAGCCAACGGCACGGCGGCGCTGGCCTTCGTCAATACCTGGCTGGCCACCGCGATGGCGGCGACCTCCTGGATGGTGGCGGAATGGCTGATCAAGGGCAAGCCCTCGATGCTGGGTGCTGCTTCGGGTGCCGTCTCCGGCCTGGTGGCGATCACTCCGGCAGCCGGCTTCGTCGGCGTGGTCGGCGCCCTGGTCATCGGCCTCGCGGCCGGTGTGATCTGCCTGTGGGGTGTCAATGGTCTGAAGAAGCTGCTCGGCGCGGACGATTCGCTCGACGTGTTCGGCGTGCATGGCGTCGGCGGCATCCTCGGTGCGTTGCTGACCGGCGTCTTCGCCGCGCCCAGCCTGGGCGGCAGCGGCATCTACGACTACGTGGCGAACAAGGTCGCGGACAACTACGACATCATGGGCCAGGTGATGATCCAGGCTACCGCCGTCGGCGTGACCCTGGTCTGGTCCGGTACCGTGGCCTTCGTCTGCTACAAGATCGTCGATATCTTCATCGGTCTGCGTGTGCCGGAAGACGAAGAGCGCGAGGGTCTCGACATCACTTCGCACGGCGAGTCGGCCTACCACAACTGACCTGTCTCCCTCGCCCCCTTCGTCAGGAGGGGGCGGCCGCAGAGCTTCCTCACTCTTCCTGCGGTTCTTGATCGGGCGCCTTCACGGCGCCCGATTTTTTTATCCCGTAGGAACCAGCTTGCTGGCGATGGGCGTGGCTTTCGCGAGCAAGCTCGCTCCTACGGCGTTGGCGTAGCTGACGGGAGCCGGGCCTGCTTGCCGAAGGCGAGGCAGGGGTCCGGGCGCTCGGCGCGCGGCGTGAACCAGATGACGTCGTAGGGAGCGATGCCGCCGATGCGTTCGTTCTCGTATTGCGCCGGCGCCGTGTTGCCAGCACCAACTTCCACGAATCCGATCGACAGCACGCGGGTACCGGGACGGCGTGCCTCAAGATAACGCGGCACGCCGACGTCGCGCCGGGCATGGCCGCGGCCGAGAATGAAGACCACGCCCCGATCCAACTGGTCCAGCGCCGAGTCGGCCAGCGTCGCGTCGCGCAGGCGCTGGGCGAGGACCAGGCCGTCGCGCAGTTGCGGCGAGACCTTGCCGCAGTGCGAGGCCTCGATCAGGCCGGTCATGTAGGTTTGCCGCGCATCGTCCCAGACCGCCAGGAGTGCGAGACGCCGCTGCTCGCCGACGGCCAGAGTCGCAAAGCCTTCGCGCACCACCGGGCGCGTCGCACCGCGCGGCAGGTTGGCCGCCCGTAGCGGAATCCGTGTCGAGTCGGCCAGCGCCACCAGCGGTCGGTAAAGCGTCCAGTCCCAGCCGCGCATCAGCGGTGCAAGATCCTTGCCGGCCTTGCGTGCCTCGTCGATCGCGGCCTGCTGGTCGTTGTCGAACTGCTCCATCAGCAGGGCCGGCCGGGCGCCTGCATCAAGCCGCGTCTGCAGTATCCTGAGTTGCAGGCGATGGTGTTCCGGATTGTCATGGGTCTCGCCCAGCAGCAGCGCTTCCGCCTGGCCGGCTCGGCGCAGCAGTTCGGCTTCGTCGATGAAGCGGCCGGCGGCCACATCCCAGAGCCGTCCGGCAAGCGGATGGTCCATATCGAGCAGGGTCCCGGGCGGGACTTGGGCGCAACTCGTCAGCAGCAGGACGGAGAAGAAGGCGGCAAGCAGGCGCGGCCGCGCGCGAAGGTGCAGGGAATGCATCGGCCCATCATAGCAAGCAGCGGCGCCGGGCAGCCGCCGGCTACTTCTCGGCCTGCCGATCCAGCAGGTCCAGAATCTCGCGTGCCGGGGTGATTCCGGCCTTCTCCGCCTCGCCCAGCCAGCGCCGGGCTTCGCCCAGATTCTGTGCCGTGCCCCGGCCGGCGGCATAGAGGCGGCCGGCATTGAACTGCGCCGGCGGGAAGCCGCTCTGGGCCGCGGCAAGGTAGTACTCGAAGGCTGCTTTTTCGTCCTTGGCGACGCTGCGGCCCTTCTCGTACAACTCGCCGAGATTGTTACGCGCCGAAGCTTCGCCCTGTTTGGCCGCCTCGCGGTAATACCTTGCGGCGCGCGCCGCATCGACCTTGCCGCCAATGCCTTCGGCATGCATCCAGCCGAGCAGGGACTTGGCGCTGGCCCGGCCGTCGTTTGCGGCGCGTTCCAGGCGGGAAAAGGCACAGGGCGCATCCGGGGGTTGCGCTTCCAGGCAGATGCGCCCGAGTCGCTCGTTCGCCCCGACATGGCCGCCATCCGCGGCTTCCTTCAACAGCGCAAAGGCACGCGCCGGGTCGTTCTCCTCGATGCATTGGGCGTGGCGGAACTTGGCGCCGCCGAAACCCTTGTCGAGCGCCGCGGCAAAGTGTGCGCAGGCGCGCTCGACATTGCGTTGTTCCAGCATGCCGTGCAAGGCGAGTGCGCCGAGCGCGTATTCGGCGGCGCCGATGTCGCGCGCCGACAATGTTTCCAGGCCGGGGCGCGTGTCGGCGAAGCGGGTCTGGATCTGCTCGCGGTAAGCGTTGAAGAGCTCGTCGTCGCCGCGCGACAGCGCGCGTTCCGCCGCACGCGCCGAACGTAGCGCGAGCAGGGCAAGCTTCTGCCGCGACGAGCTGTCATCGGGGTCGGCCTCCAGTGCTTTGCGTAGGGCAATGGTCTCGCCGCTGATGACCTCCAGTTCGCTGACCGGATCGATCTGCGCCGGCGCCGCGGTCTTGGCTTTTCGGGCAACGGCGCGCGGCTTGTTTGTTTTGGCTTTTTGCTTGGCCGCCTCCGCGTCGACCTGACGCGGCTTGGCTTTCGCCCAGGCATCGCCAGCAGGTGCCATGGCCAGTCCCAGCGCCACGGACAGGCAGATTGCAATGCGGTAATATTGCTTTAAATCAAAATTTAACGACATATTGATGAAGTCATTCCTCTACTCAGGCGAGATTCTGCGCAAGGCTGTTCTGGCGGCCGCGCTGGTTCTCGTCGTGCATCCTGCCGCGGCGCAGAATGTAAACGAGGATGCGGCGGAAACGCTGGCCAAGGCGGGCCACTGTTTCAAGTGTCACTCCGTCGAAAAGGCCAAGAAGGCGCCATCCTACAAAAGAATCGCGCAGAAATACAAAGGCAAGCCCGATGCCGAAGCTGTCTTGATCAAGCATCTTTCGGGCAGCAAGTCGGTCACGGTCGAGGGCGGCGGCGACGAACAGCACGAGCCGCCGCCGGCCAAGGACGCCGCCGACCTGAAGAATCTCGTGCACTGGATCTTGTCGCGGGGATAAGCGGGAAATCGAGGCAGGCGCGACACCCGCCGCCGAACGCCGGGATATGTCCGCTCGTTCCTCGCCGCGGGCATATCCCCCCAGGGGATACCGTCCGCTCGTCCGCCGCGGACATATCCCACCGGGGGATACCGTCCGCTCGTCCCTCGTGGACATAAACGAAGCAGGCCGCGCATGGCGGCCTGTTTGCTTGGTGCATGACCCGAATTACCAGCTCTTGACTACCGCCGAAACCCCGAACACGTGGTTGCTGTAACGCGGCGCCTGTTGGCCGGTAAACAGCACGTTGACGTTGGACGTTGCGCCGACATCGCTGAGCGCCCAGTCATAGGAATTGAGGTTTTCGTAGAGGTAGTTGAAGCGCCAGCTCAACTGCTTGCTGTAGTCCCACTTGGCGAAGAGTTGCAGCGTGTGCAGCCGGCTCCAGGTATCGGGTACGGGTTGCGCGGCAGCCAGGCCGCTGTTGGTGGTGATTCCGCTCATGCCTGTGCCCCGATTCAGCACGTAGGTGCCGCCGAAGTCCCATTTTTCCTCGGGCTGCCACTTGAGGCCGAATCCGACCGTGTGGTCGCGGTAGATCATGTCGCCGTTCCAGTTGTTGGTCTCCAGTGCACCCGAAGTGTTGCCCCGCGACCAGACCCTGCCGGTTTCCCTGACGCCGGTCTGCGAGAAGTTGGTGAAGGCAAAGGTCGTCAGGTTTTCCTCGGGCTGGTATTGCAGGTCGAGGCTCGCGCTGCCGCCATCGGCACTCTCGCGCCCCAGGCAGGTGCCCGAAAGGGCGGCGGTGACAGCCAGCGGCTGCAGTGCGTCCGAGAACTGACCGCAGTTCGGGCCGCGCATTTTCTGCTGGTAGCCATCGACGCTGCCTTGCAGACTGACCGTCTCGCTGACGGTCCAGTTGCCGGCTGCGCGCAGGCGATCCTCGTTGAAGTCGGCATACATGAAGGAGCGCATGCTGGGATTGTTGGTCAGCCGGCCGGTCGCGCCGGCCTGGAAAACCGGATCGGTATAAGTGTTGCGGAAGTAGACATTCTTGTCGTAATCGGCGCCGCGGCGCTGAGTGCGGCTATAGCCAACGCTGCCGAGGAACTCGTCGGAGATCGGCCGGCGCAGCTCGAACGACAGTTTGTTGGTCTGGGTATCGGTCCGGTCGCTCAAGCTGTATTTCTTGTTGCTGTGCTCGAGCCCGGCGCGCAGTACCGTTTTTGCCGCTATTTCATAGTCGCCTTCGAGGCTCAGCTTGTTTTCGGTAGTGCTGACCGGCGCATTGGTGCGAATGGTTGCCCCGGCCACGGGCACGCCAGCTGCGCCATCACGGCCGATATAGGCGTATTGGGCTATCGGAGTCCGGTTGTCGCTGTCGCGATACTGGTAGGCAACCTTGAGATTCATCTTGTCGATTGGTTTTGTCGTCAGCGCAATATCGAGCAGCGTGTTGACGACCTTGCCGTCCAGCGAACTGCGCGGGAGCCCGGCGGTGGTACTGGCGGCCACGGTTGTGCCGTTGGCCGAATAGGGCAGGAAGGCTTCGTTCTGGCGTGCGATACCGTAGCTGTAGGTCGCGGAGAGGCGCGTTGTCTTGCCGAAGCGGTAGGCGCCGGTGGCAAAGATCTGGTGGTGGTCGTTGTCCGGCGCCAGCGAAAGACGCCCCAGCGTACCCAGTATCGAGCCCGGATCCTGAACAGTGAACGCGTTCAAGCCGTTGCTGAAGCGCGAGTAGTTGTAGCCGAGCTGGAACTGGGCGAGCTTGGAGGTGTAGGACAGCACGGCCTCGATCTGCTGCGTCCTGTCGTCGATCTGATAGGGCAGGATCGCCGCTTCGCCGCTGGGCGCAAACGACATTCCGGTCATCCGGGTGCCGTCGCGACGGTCTTCCCGGTAGCTGACCTTGTAGTCCCACTCGTTGCCCAGCAGTCCTTTCAGACCGAGGCGGTAGATGTCGCGGCCGTGCTGGATCTCGAAGGGCTGCAGCAAGGCCGGGTTCATCGTGGTCGGATTGGTGACCCACGCCCTGGCCGGCAAGGTCAGGTTGCTGGTGCCGAGTCCCTGGTGAATGAACATTGCGGATTCGGTTTGCGACTTCTTCAGGCCGTCGAAGCTGAACGATGCGTCCCAGCGGCCCTGCACGCCGCCTTCGGCCTTGAACTTGCGTGAGTCGAGGCCGAGGTTGGCACCATGAATCTGCCAGTACTGTGCATCGTTGGCCTGATCGCGGGAGAGCCAGTTGAAGCCCGCGATGGGGAAGGCACCCTTGTCGGTGAGGCCCGAAAACTGGCCGAAACGCACCGAGTCCTTCGAGTTGTAGCCGACGCCGAGTTCGACATAGTTATCGGCCCAGCGCGACATGTCGGCATCGCGGAACATGACCTCGGAATCTCGGAAGAGCTTGATCGTCAGCAGCGGGTCGGCGAGGGCGGGTGCCGCGGCAAGCGACGCGAGCGCGGCGCCGACGGCGAGGACGACGGTGCGGCGGCGAAGCGGCGCGTGGATATTCTGTTTCATGGCATCACCTATGGGCAATGTATTGTCGGCTCAGCGCTGCAGGCGCGCGCCGGACGGATGGTTGCTGCCATGGACCTTCATGTGGCAGTTCGCGCAGGCATTGCCGAGTATCCGCTGGGCGCTGCCGGACGTAGGCGCCAAGGTACTGCCGTCGAAGGCTACGTTGGAATGGCCGATGGCGGTCGAGTGGCATTGCTGGCACAGGTAGGGCATGCGCACCTTGAGCATCGGTGCGATGTTGGTGCCGTGCGGATTGTGGCAGTTGGTGCAATCGTCCTGGGAGGGACGGTGTTCCCAGAGGAAAGGCCCGCGCAACTGCGCGTGGCAGGTGTAGCAGGTTTCATTGACGGTATTCTTCTGCAGCGATCCGCGTTGCGCGGTCGATCCGTGCGGGGCGTGGCAGGCCGAACATGAGAAAAAACCGTTCTTGGTCGGGTGTGTCGACACGCGGTGCAGTTCCGCGCGGCGATCCTTGTGGCAGTCGAAACAGACGCTGGCCTGTGTCTCGGCGACCATCACCGGATCCTTGGGCGCATGTAGGCGGTGGCAACTCGCGCAGGACTGCTTGGTCTGCTCGTGCTTGCTGCCTTGCCAATGAATGCGCGAGCCGGACTGGTGACAACCGAGGCAGGCCTCGTTCTGCGGCTCGGCCGAGCCCTTCTTGCCGAAGACTACCGGCACCAGGCCTTTGACGCGCGGCGTTTTCAGGTGCGCGGAGAGATCGCCATGACAACTGCTGCACATCTTGTCTTCGGGATTGCCGGTGAGCGACTTGCCGGTTGACTCGGGAGTGCGCGCATCGCCCTTGACCGCGTGCTTGGTCCGGGCGATCGCATAGAAGCCTTCATGGCACTCGACGCAGGACTTTATCTCGCCGCTATCGGCACGCGAACGGGTCGGTGCGGCGTCTTCCTTCTGTGTCGTCTGGGCGGAGGCGATGCCCGCAAGGCCGCTGGCGATCAAGAGAGCGAGACCGGCCGCCGCTGCGCGATATTTCCTGATTATCTGGTTCATATGTCTCGTTCCGACGATGCGTTTGAGCAATCCGCGGGTGGAATTCGTCCCCAAACCAGAACGATCCTCCGTAAATCTTGATAAATTACATTACTAAATTTCTCGTTGTCACTGATTCAAACAGACTTTTTTATTAAAAACAAGCTATTTCCCACACCCCGAGCTATGTCGACAGGCTGATAGTGTTTCTTTTCTGCAACAAGGTATTTTTCGCGGCTTGGCCGATCGGCGCATGGGAAAAGGCCGAGTTTTGACAACGGCTTATGCCGCAATGCTAATAAATTACGGGAGAATGTTTCCGTCGCCGCCGGCATGGGTGTCGAAACATGACGACGGTATGGCCGCGGGCGGGGTACCGGCCCGGGCGGGGACTATTTGGCGCGGGTGGCGATGTAGTCGGCAACGATCTTGAATTCGTTGCCCTTCATGTCGTCGGTGACGCCCTCTTCCTTGTGCGTCTTGTTCTTGGTCAGGCGCGCAACGACGCATTCCCAGTCGCCCTTGTATTTCTCATGGATCTGTTTCATCGGGGGGCCGGTCTTTTTCTGCACATAGGCGTGGCATTGCGGGCAGCCGACGCGGTCGATGACCGCCTTGGCGCCGGCTTCGTCGATGGCGCCGAGCGGGGCTCCGGTCGGGGCCTCGCAGGGTGGCAGATCGGAACCGTCGCGATAGGCGATTTTCTTTCTGGCGCCGGGTTTGGCTGTTTCCTCCTTGGCGGTGGGCTCCGCCTTGGCGGCTGCCTCGGGTTTCTTCGCCTGCGCCTGTGCTTCCACCTCGCGTTTCTGCGTGGCGAGGGTCTCTGCTTTCGCCTTGACCTCGGCTTCCCGCTTGGCGCGTTCGTCGGCGTCACGCTTCTGCAATGCGAACGCATCGGCCTCGCGCCTGGCTTTCGCCTCCAGTTCCTGTTTGGCGGCACGCTCGTCCGCCTCGCGTTTTTTTGCGGCCAGCGCATCGGCGTCGCGCTTCGCGTTGGCCTGTGCTTCGGCCTCGCGCCTGGCCCGTTCTTCGCCTTCGCGCTTGATCGCATCGAGGGCGGCGGTATCCTTGCGCGCCCTGGCGTCGGCTTCCCGTCGCGCGAGTTCGGCCTGCTCCTGTTTGGCGGCGGCGTCGCGTTTGCCCTGGGCTTCCGCGTCGCGTTTGGCCTGAGCCTTGGTGTCGGCTTCCTGCTTGGCCTTGGTTGCTGCGTCTTTCTTGGCCTGGGCCTTGGCCTCGGCTTCCTGCCTGGCCTTGGCGGCGGCGTTATTCTTGGCCTGGGCTTTGGCTTCCGCTTCCTGTTTGGCCTTGACGGCGGCTTCCTGCTTGGCCTGGGCTTTGGCTTCCGCAGCCGCCTTGGCCTTGGCGGCGGCTTCCTTCTTCGCCAGGGCCTTGGCCTCCGGACTGCCGGGTTTCGGCTTTGCAGCTGTCGCCGCCGCTTGCTCGGCGTAGGTGGTCGCGGCCAGCCATTCCGCAATGGCCCGAATCTCGTCCGTGGATATCGATTTGAGTTCGCCGGCATGGCCGGCGGCAGCGGAAATAGCGGCTGCGGCTTGCGCCGGATCGCCCTTCATGCCGGCCTTCATGTTTTTCACCGAAGGCGCGATGCTGCGCGCTTCGTAGAAATGACATAGGGCACAATTCTTCTGCTTGAACAGCAAGCGGCCGTTGGCGCCGGATTGCGCCTGGGCGCCGAATGCCGCCAGTGCACACAGGGCAAAAGCGGCGGCACGCAGCGATATGCGGGAAGACCTCGGCTTCATCGAACCGGCCTCAGTCGCTTTGTTTGTTGAAAAATTCCATGGCCTTGACCAGGCTGCGGCGCATGCGATTGAAGGCGGAACTGAGCTGGGCGACTTCGTCGCTGCCCTTCTCGTTGAATTCGCCCATCTCGAAATTGCCTTTGCTGATCTCGTCGGCAATTGCCGCCATTTCGCTCAAGCGGTTGGTGATCAGTGCGGTCAGCATCAGGTTGAGGAGGATGAAGACGGCGACGAAGACCCCGGTAAGCGTGCCCATGAAGGTCGTGAACATGCGTTGGGCATTGGCAATCGGCACCGACAGCGGAACGCTGACGATCTGCGCGCCGACAATCTCCTTGAGCTTCCAGCCGTAGCCGTTGTCGCCGTAGATCGCGACCATTTTCGGCGGTGCCTTTTCCGGCGTGGTGTGGCAGCCCAGGCAGCCGGACTGCTTGATCTGGATCGGTCGTGCGAGGTAGAGGTAGGGGCCCTTGGAGGTTTCGCGCACTCCCCATTCCTGTTCCTTCGTGACGTCGCTGCGGAAGCCGTTGATGATGCGGGCTTCCCAATCCTCCGGGCGATGCTTGACGTTGGTCGGGTTCAGTGCGACTTCGCGGTAGCCGTATTCCGGGTAGCGCTTCTGCACGGCCTCCATGACCTTGTTGGCGGCATAGGCGGGGATGCCCATCATGAGCATTTCCTCGTCTTCTTCGGTCTCGCGCAGATTCGGACCGACCTCATTGACGGCCCAGGTGCGCGCCGAAAGTATGGTCTCCATTAATACACCGGCATTCGACAGGACTTCGTCGCGGGCGTTGTCGTTGAGCTGCTGGTACGAGAAGTAGCCGGAAGCACCCAGCGCCAGCCCGAACACGACAAGCAGCATCGAATTGAATTTTCCCCTCAGCTTCATGCGCGATCTCCGCTGGATTCCTTAGCGGCAAAGGATAGCATGAGGTATTGCCGGTTTCTTGCAGACTGGCGGCTGGACGCGATGGCCGTTCCCGTGCCAGAATCGCCCGTCAGGGCAGAGTCTACGACATCATGAATGGCCCGCCCTGCATATGGCCAAGGTCATATTTTAAGAATAAACTGATTCGAAAAAGTAGCAGCAGGCGCCAGCCAGCATTCGCTTTAGCTGCCGAAGCCAAAAATGGAGAAGGAGGACTGGGACGCCGTGTCTTCGCAAGTCAGCGCACCTGTATCAACCACGGTCATCGCCTTCGATATTGCGGGGGCGTATATCGTCGATGCGGCGGCTTCTGCGAGCTTTGAAGGCTTCGTTGCCGCGGCCCGTGCGCTCGGTTTTGTCACGCAGGAAACCGGCAAGCCGAATCTGACCTTGACCCTGGCGCCGGAACTGGTGGTGGGAGACATCCTGAACCGAGTCGTCGCAGCTGTTTCGGCTTTCGAAGCGGCCGCGGCGCCGTTGCGGATACGTGCCATGGTCCACTATGGTGTTGTCTTTCGCACCGAATCGGTGGGCGAGCTGAGTTATGTCGGATCGGCAATCCGCTCGACGCAAAGCGCGTTGCGGCGGGCGCCGGCGGCCGGCGGATTCGTGGCGACGCAGGACTTCGCGGCCTACGCCGCCAAGTTGTCGGATCTTCCGTTCCGGCTGCAGGCGATGAGCGGAGCTGCTGCCGCGGACGGCATGAGCCAGATGGCTTTTTCCGGCCGCACGGTCGCGCCACCGCCGGCTGCCGGCGGGCGCCTGCAAAGCGCCGATGCGGCGTTTGTCGCATTCGTCAAGCGGCGCCTGGCCGAGGACATCGGGCCATTCGCGAGTGCCTTGGTGGATCGGGCAGTTCGTTCCTCGACAGCGGTGGAGCAATTGGTGCCGGCCTTGAGCCGCGAAATCGACGATGCGGCCGCACGCGCGCGTTTTGAAGAAGATATGCTGCGCTACATCAGTTCTCAAGCCCGATAGAAATCGGGCGGAGCATTCCAGGGAAGGAAGACATGGGTTTCTTCAGCAATCTGCTGCACCAATCGCAATCAGTGGCCTGTGTGCTTCCCGAGACGCATCCGGTAATCCGTCAGATATCCGACGCTGTCGGCTTCGATGTCGTCGGCGCCGAGGGCTACGCATCGAGCCTGGTGCCGGCGATCAACTCCGCAGCGGAATACTTCGATGCACAGATCGGCACGATTCCCGGTCCGCTGGACATTTCCGCCGCGCACTACACGCACCATCCCTTGGTCCACGCGCTGTTTTCAGCGCGACAGGATATCGCCCATGGCATCGGTCGCAGCGTGGACGTCAGGCAGCCGCTGGCATTTCTTGCGGGCGCCGAACAGCCGGAGTCGTTCGCGCTGCTCGGCGTGCGCCAACAGAAGGACCAGGCGTCCGACAGCCCGAAACAGGGCTTCTGCGAACATACCCTGCGCTCGCTCGCGGCGACCGAGGCCGGTGCGCGGCAGGGACTGCGCACCGCGGCGCTGACCCGCCTGGTGAAAAGATTCAGCGAACATATCGACCTGTTGCGCAAGAAGGGCCAGTTGCCGCGCGACGCATGGAATATCGAGAACCGCCGCGACCTCCAGTCCGCCGAGGGCGACAAGGGCAAGCTCGTGCTGGCCAGCGAGGAACTGCAAGCGGACAAACTGATGCGTGGACTGGTCGCCTGGCTGCAACGTCCCACCGAGCAATTGCAGGTGCGTGCCGGCAACAAGGCTGACGCCGCCCAGGCCGATCCGGTCGAGTCGATGTCGCAACTGCTGTGCCATGATCGCCGTCGCTGGACCGTCTGCATGGTGCGTTTTCCGACTGCCGAGGGCGTCGCGGCGGTCCAGAACGAAGCCCGCCAGTACCGCTACATTCGCATCTGAGCGGGGCCTGCCGGCGTGGTCGGCGCCGTGCCGGACTCTGTCCGCCGGGGATTCGGCTGCGCCGGCCGGCCAGCGCCAACTCTCCGGGTCCTACGCAGCGATTCGCAATTCCGCCAATGCCGCCTCGGGCGTGAGGATGCGAAACAGGTCGCGCAGCCGCTCGCGCCGCGCCAGGCGCAGCAGGGCTTTGTCCGCCGTTACCAGCCAATCGGCGGCGCTGTCGCGGGCCAGTTCGAGAAACTTCTGGTCATCGCGATCCTTGCAGCGCGGCAATTGAACCGCCGCAGCAGGCGGCGAGTCGTCGTGGTGAATGGCACGGGCCGCGTAGGCCGCCAGCGCGCACGACTGCTGCTGTTCCGTCAGCGCGAACATCGGATAGCCGAGCACGCGGCGGAATTCGCCGAGGCAGGCGGCGTTGGTGATCGCCTGCCATTCGCCGCTGTCGCTTCTTGCGCGTAGCGAGGCGAAACGGCTGTCGGCAAACACGTAGAGCGAGACCAGGACATTGGTGTCGAGCACGACGCGCCGCGGCTCGATCATCGAAAAAGCCGGCACCGAGTGTCGCGATTCCGTGTCCCCGTAGGAGCGAGCTTGCTCGCGATGGGTGCATGTTTCGCCAGCAAGCTGGCTCCTACGCTTTCTTTTTCGGCGTGTCCAGGCGGAACTTGACGAAGGAACCCGGTGCATCTTCCAGCGGCTTGAACTTGCCCTTGGACGGGTCGCGCGCCGGCACCTTGTCGTCGTTCAGCTTGGTGATCCATTTCTGCCAGTCGGTCCACCACGAGCCTTCGTGCTGCTTGGCGCCTTCGAACCATTCGTCCGGGGTCTCCGGCCGCGCATCGTTGGTCCAGAAGCCGTACTTGTTGGCCGAGGGCGGATTGACGATGCCGGCGATGTGGCCCGAACCGCCCAAGGCAAAGCGCACCGGGCCGCCCAGCGCGGTGGAACCGAGATAGACGCTGCGCCACGGCGCGATGTGGTCTTCGATGGTGGAGATGAAATAGGACGGCGTCTTGACCTTGGACAGGTCGATCGGCGTGTCGAGCAGGGTGATGCCGCCCGGTTCGCGCAGCAGGTTGTTCAGGTACATGTTGCGCAGGTAGTAGCTGTGCATCTTGTAGGGCATGCGCGTGGAATCGGAATTCCAGTAGAGCAGGTCGAAGGGGAAGGGTTCCTTGCCCATCAGGTAGTTGTTGACCACGAAGGTCCAGATCAGGTCGTTGGAGCGCAGCATGTTGAAGGTGGTGCCCATCTCCGAGCCCTCCAGGAAGCCGCGTTCCTCCATTTTCTTTTCGAGGCTGGCGACCTGGCCTTCGTCGATGAAGACGCCGAGCTCGCCGGGGATCGAGAAGTCGAGCAGGGCGACGAAGAAGGTCGCCGAGGCGATGCGCTTGTCCTTCTTGGCCGCCATGTAGCCCATGGTCGAGCCGAGCAGCGTACCGCCGAGGCAGTAGCCGATCATGTTGACTTCCTTTTCGCCGGTCTGCTGGCAGACGGCGTCGATGGCGGCCAGCGCGCCTTCGGTCATGTAATCGTCGAAGCCCTTCATGGCCAGCTTGGCATCCGGATTCACCCAGGAGATGACGAATACCGAGTGGCCCTGGTCGGTGGCCCACTTGATGTAGGAATTGCTCTCGCGCAGGTCGAGGATGTAGTACTTGTTGATCCAGGGCGGGATGATCAGCAGCGGACGCTTGTACTGTTCCTTGGTGGTCGGATTGAACTGGATCAGCTGGATCATCTCGTTCTGGAAGACCACCTTGCCCGGCGTTACGGCGACGTTCTTGCCCATTTCGAAGGCCGAGGGATCGGTCATCTTGACGCGCAGCTGGCCGTCGCCTTCCTCGATGTCGCGCAGCAGGTTGTTGAAACCCTTGAGCAGGTTCTGGCCGTTGCTCTTGACCGTCTCGCGCAGCACTTCCGGGTTGGTCATAGCGAAGTTGGACGGTGCCAGCGCATCGATGAACTGGCGGGTGAAGAAATTCACCTTCTTCTGCGAGATATCGTCGAGGCCTTCGATGCAGCAGACGTTGTCATGCACGTGGCGCGCCGTGATCAGGTAGGACTGCTTGATGAAATCGAACAGGAAATGTTCTTCCCATTGCGCGTCGGCGAAGCGCTTGTCGCCCTTCTTCGGCTGCGCCACCGGTGCGCCTTGCATGCCCATCATGCGCATCGTCGAATGCTGCCACAGCGAAAAATAATCCCACACCAGGTTCATCTGCGCCTGCGCCAACTGGTAGGGATTGGCCAGCATCTTGGCCATCATGTCCAAGAAAGCCTGCGCAATTCCAAGGTCATCGGAAGGTGCGGAAACGCCCTTTTTCATCTGACGCTTCATGTGGTCCGTGATCAGGTGCGAGGCACGCTGGGCCACTTCGGCGTAGGTCTTGGCAATTTCCTTGGGGTCGGGCAAATGCTGGGTTTGTGGTGCAGACATCGGGGCTCCTTCGGTTAACGGATGTAACGGACCAGGCCGTTCTCTTCGATACGTTTCAATTTGCCGGCGTGCTCAAGGTAATTCAGGTGGGCAATCGCCTCGCCCATGGCAAACATGGTCTGGTGCGGGTCCGGGATCTCGCGATTGAACAGCACCGCGATCAGTTCCGCGGCACTGCGCGACTTGTCCTCGCAGGCTGCCAGCAGCACCTCGCAGCGCTCCGCATGGTGGGCGTGCAGCTGGTCCACTCGGGCATGCAGGCCGCGGAACGGCCGGCCGTGCGAGGGCAGCACCAGCGTGTCTGCCGGCAGGGCGCGAAAGCCGTCGATGGAATCGAGGAACAGGCCGAGCGGATCCGCGTAGGGGGTGCTGGCCATCACCGAAATATTGGTCGAGATGCGCGGCAAGAGCATGTCGCCCGAGATCAGCACGCCGAGCTCGGCGCAATACAGGCTCATGTGCTCGGGGGCGTGGCCGTGGCCGACGATGGTGCGCCACTCGTGCTCGCCGATCTGCAGCAACTGACCGTCGAACAAGCGCCGATAGGTGGCGGGAATATCCGGTACGCCGCGCTTGTAGCCGTTGCCGCGCGCCACCAGGGCGTCGATGCGCGCCTCGTCGAGGCCGTGGCTGCGGAAGAACTCGACCATGGAACCGATCGCATAGCCGGCGATCTGCTCCACCATCATGTGCGCCGCCAGGTACTCGCCCTGGGCGATCCACAGCCCGGCGCCGGTTTCCTGCTCCAGCCAGGCGGCGAGGCCGAGGTGGTCGGGATGGCAGTGCGTGACGATGCAGCGCGTCAGGCGCCGTCCTTGACTCTGTCCGCCGGAGATTCCGCTCGCCCGCCGCGAAGCGGAATCCCGGGTGTGTGGAGACCGCGGGCCGGCGAGCGCCGACTTCCAGGCTTCCTTGACCGGGTCGAGGGCGAAGCCGGTATCGACCGCGGCATAGCCGTCGCCGTCGGCCAGCAGCCACAGGTTGATGTGGTTCAGCGCGAAGGGCAGCGGCATGCACAGCCATTCGATGCCGGGCGCGACGGCTACCGCGACGCCGGGAGCGGGTGCGGTTTCGTGGGGGTAGGCGATGGGAGCGTTCAAGTCGCGTCTCTTTGCATCGATGGGGGAAATCTGCTTAACTTGCCGACTGGCGGTCTGCCATCTTATCCAATTTTCGGGACTTTATGTGCACTGCAGCATTGCGCCCATCCGAGCCCCTAACCATGAACGATACTCAAACCATCACCGAACTGGCCCGCGATTTCGGCGTGACGACCCGCGCCATCCGCTACTGGGAATCCCACGGTCTGGTCTCTCCGGCGCGCGAAGGCGGCAACCGCATCTACAGCAAGCGCGACCGCACCCGCCTCAAGCTGGCCCTGCGCGGCAAGCGCCTGGGTCTCAGCCTGGCCGAGATCAAGGATTTGATCGACATGTACGACACGGCCGAGGACGAGTCCACGCAATTGTTGTCCTTCCTCGGCGCGCTGGCCCAGCGCCGTGCCGCGCTGGAGCAGCAGCGCGACGACATCCAGGCCGTGCTCAAGGAAATCGCCCGCTTCGAGCGCCAGTGCCGCGATATGCTGAAGTCCGATGCCGCCGCGGCGGATTCGGGCCGCCGCCCGAACCGACACCCCGGGTAGTTGACGTTGACGTCAACGTTAACTACCATGCACGCCTCAGGCAGGAGATGAAATGCCGCACACCGCACGCCCAGCCAGGAATGTTTTCGAGCCGCGCAACCCGGACTGGGATGCCACGGTGCGGGCCAGCTTTGCCCGGCAGAAGGTGATGACGCTGATCGGCGCCGAAATCGGCGAACTGAAGCCCGGGCATTGCGAGATTCGCCTGCCTTTCCGCGACGACCTGACCCAGCAGAACGGCTATTTCCACGCCGGTATCACCAGCACCATCGTCGATAGCGCCGGCGGCTATGCCGGGCTCACGCTGATGCCGGCCGGCTCCGACGTGCTGACCGTGGAATTCAAACTGAATCTGCTGGCACCGGCCGACGGCGAGTTCCTCGTCGCCGAAGGTCAGGTGCTGAAGACCGGGCGCAACCTCGTCATCACGCGCGGCGAGGTGTACGCAATCAAAGGCGGTCGCGCCACGCACTGCGCCACGATGCAGCAAACCCTCATGACCATGCATGCCAAGGAGAAAAAGTAATGCTCGGACTGAATTTCGATCTCGGCGAAGACGTCGACATGCTGCGCGATGCCGTCTGGGCGTTCGCGCAGAAGGAAATCCTGCCGCGCGCCGCCGAGATCGATCGCGTCAACGAGTTCCCTGCGGACCTGTGGCAGAAGTTCGGCGACATGGGCCTGCTCGGCATGACCGCCGGCGAGGAATACGGCGGCACCAACATGGGCTACCTCGCCCACATGGTGGCGATGGAGGAAATCTCCCGCGCCTCGGCCTCGGTCGGCCTGTCCTACGGCGCGCATTCCAACCTCTGCGTGAACCAGATCCGTCGCAACGGCAACGATACGCAGCGGAAAAAGTACCTGCCCAAGCTGATTTCCGGCGAGCACGTCGGCGCACTGGCGATGTCGGAATCGGGTGCCGGCTCCGACGTGGTGTCGATGAAGCTGCGCGCCGAGCTCAAAGGAAACGGGGCAGATGCACGCTATGTCCTGAACGGCTCGAAGATGTGGATCACCAACGGCGGCGACGCCGACACCCTGGTGGTCTATGCCAAGACCAGCCCGGATGCCGGCGCCAAGGGTATGACCGCCTTCATCGTCGAGAAGGGCTTTGCCGGCTTCAGCAAGGGCCAGCATCTCGACAAGCTCGGCATGCGCGGCTCCAACACCTACCCGCTGTTCTTCGACGACTGCGAAGTGCCGGCGGAAAACGTGCTGGGCGGCGAAGGCAACGGCACGCGCGTATTGATGTCCGGCCTCGACTACGAACGCGCCGTGCTCTCCGGCGGTCCGCTGGGCATCATGGCGGCCTGCATGGACGTGGTGCTGCCTTTCGTGCATGAGCGCAAGCAGTTCGGCCAGAGCATCGGCGAATTCCAGTTGATGCAGGGCAAGCTGGCCGACATGTATTCGACCTGGCAGGCCACACGTGCCTATGTTTACGCGCTGGGCAAGGCCTGCGACCGCGGCGACCACGCCCGTACGCTGCGCAAGGATGCCGCCGGCGCGATCCTGTATTCGGCGGAAAAGGCCACCTGGATGGCCGGCGAGGCGATCCAGGCCCTGGGCGGCGTCGGCTACACCAACGAATACCCGACCGGCCGCCTCTGGCGCGACGCCAAGCTTTACGAGATCGGCGCCGGCACCTCGGAAATCCGCCGCATGCTGATCGGCCGCGAACTCTACAACGAGACCATGTGATGAGCGCCCAACATAGCCAACAGCAACGCGAGGAATGGCAGAAGCTTTACGACGAAGTGCTGGCCCGCTCCAGCGGCCCCGGCGTGCTGACCCTGGAAAATTTGCGCGAATGCTCGGGTCTCGAACTGTTCCAGAAGATGATCGCCGGCGAGCTGCCGCGGCCGCCGATCAGCGACACGCTGGGCTTCCTCCTGGTCGAGGCCGAAAAAGGCCGCGTGGTGTTCCAGGGCCTGCCGCAGCATCGCCATTACAACCCGATCGGATCGGTGCATGGCGGCTTTCATGCCACGCTGCTGGATTCCTGCGTCGCCTGCGCGATCCAGTCCACGCTCGAAGCCGGTCAGGGCTACACCACGATCGAGCTCAAGGTGAACTACATCCGCGCCCTGACCGACCGCGTCGGTCCGGTGCGCGCCGAGGGTCGCGTGATCCACGCCGGCAAGCAGATCGGTACGGCGGAAGGCAAGCTGGTCGATGCCGATGGCAAGCTCTACGCACACGCGACGACGACTTGCCTCATATTCAATGTCTGACGCGCGCAGAGCCGCCTTAAGCGCGGCGCAGCCAGAACCCGGAGCCGCGCAGCGGCGAACCGCAGTCACCCCCTCGCTCGGCGAGGGGGATGGGGGGCGTGCTGCATTGCTTGAAACCTATCGCGGCACGGTCTATCCGTGGCATTGTGACCACATGAACCACATGAACGTCATGTGGTACGTCGGCAAATTCGACGAAGCGACCTGGAACCTGATGTCCCACCTCGGCATGAGCGCGGCCTTCCTGCGCGAACACCATCGCGGCATGGCGGCGATCGACCAGCGCATCAGCTACCAGCGCGAACTGCATGCCGGCGACACCGTGGCCATACGCACCGGCGTGGTCGACGTCACCGACAAGAAGATCATCTTCTTTCACGAAATGCGCAACGCCGATACCGACACGGTGTCGGCCGTGACGCTGCTGACCGGCATCCACCTCGACACCCAGACGCGCAAGAGCTGCCACCTGCCCAAGGCCGCGGCGGACAAGGCGCGCGAGCTGGTGGTTGCTTACGAACTGCCCTGGACGTCATGAACGACGCAGTGAAAGTTGGCGCTGGCGGCACGGCGATTCGCGTGCTTGGCGCCGAGCATGTCGCCGAACTGGAACAGGTGCGCCAGTTTTTCCGCAACTACGCAGGCTGGCTCGGCGTCGACCTGTGCTTCCAGAATTTCGACGAGGAAATGGCCAACCTGCCGGGGCGCTACGCCGCACCCGAGGGCCGCCTGTTCTACGCCGAGGTCAATGCAAACGGTGAGAAACGCGCCGCCGGCTGCGTCGGCATCCGGCCGCTGGCCGCCGGGGTCTGCGAGCTCAAGCGCCTCTACGTCGAGCCGAGCTGCCGGGGCCTCGGCGTCGGCCGCGACCTGGCCCTGGCAGCGATACGCGCCGCGCGCCAGATCGGCTACCGCACCATCATGCTCGACACCCTGCCGGCCATGCGTATCGCGGTGAAGCTTTACCGCGAACTGGGCTTCCAGGAGGCGCCGGCCTACTACCAGACCTCGCTCGAAGGCACGCAGTTCCTCGCGCTGGACCTCGAAAACTGGTCCGAGGAACAGCTCAATAACCAGACCCTGCACCACTTGTTCGATTTCAACCGGGCCTGGGCGCGGCAGATGCGCGAGGTCGATCCGGACTACTTCGAGCGCCTGTCCCACCTGCAGTCGCCGGAATACATGTGGATCGGCTGTTCGGATTCGCGCGTGCCCGCCAACCAGATCGTCGGCCTTTTGCCCGGCGAGGTGTTCGTGCATCGCAATGTCGCCAACGTGGTGGTGCACACCGACCTCAACTGCCTTTCCGTGATCCAGTTCGCGATCGACGTGCTCAAGGTCAGACACATCATGGTGGTCGGCCACTACGGCTGCGGCGGCGTGCACGCGGCGCTCCATCATCACCGCGTCGGACTGGCCGACCTCTGGCTGCGCCACGTGCAGGATGTGCATGTCAAGCACATGGCGCGGGTCGACGAGTTGCCCGAGGAAAAGCGCCATGACCGTCTGTGCGAACTCAACGTGCTGGAACAGGTGATCAACCTCTCGCGCACCATCGTCGTCCAGGACGCCTGGCAGCGCGGCCAGAACCTGACCATCCACGGCTGGATCTACGGCCTCAAGGACGGCCTGATGCGCGACCTCGGCCTTACCGTCAGCAGCCCCGAGCATATTCCAGAGCGATACGCAGCGGCGCTCGCTATATTGCAATGAACGTAAAACCATACTTCCTGCCACAGAGGACACAGAGTTCACAGAGAAAGACGGAACCGTGAATTTGCTTTATCTCTGCGTTCTCTGTGTTCTCTGTGTTCTCTGTGATCTCTGTGGCCAATAGGTTTTCACGACAAAAGGAACCATCATGAACGACTCTATCGTCATCGTCTCCGCCGCTCGCACTCCGATTGGCGGTTTTGGCTCCGGCCGCCGCTGCGCGGCTTAACCCTCGCTGCGCTCGCGTTAGCCTTCACCGAAACCTCTTTCCTTTCCTATTGGAGCCCCTCATGTCCGATCCTATCGTCATCATCTCCGCCGTCCGCACCCCCATGGGCGGTTTTCAGGGTGACTTCAATTCACTGACTTGCTCCCAGTTGGGCAGCGCCGCGATCAAGGCCGCCGTCGAACGCGCCGGCCTGGCGCCTGCGCAGGTCGACGAAGTCATCATGGGCTGCGTGCTGCCCGCCGGCCAGGGCCAGGCCCCGGCGCGCCAGGCGTCACTCGGCGCAGGCCTGCCGCTGGCGGTAGGCGCAACCACGGTGAACAAGATGTGCGGCTCCGGCATGCGCGCGGCGATGTACGCGCACGACATGCTCGTCGCCGGCAGCGTCGAGGTCATGGTCGCCGGCGGCATGGAATCGATGAGCAACGCGCCCTACCTGCTGCCCAAGGCGCGCGGCGGTTATCGCCTCGGCCACGGCGAGGTCAAGGACCACATGTTCCTCGACGGCCTCGAAGACGCCTACGCAAGGGACGAGAGAGGCGGGGCACGCTTGATGGGCAGCTTCGCCGAGGACTGCGCCGGCAGCTACAAGTTCACGCGCGAGGCGCAGGACGCCTTCGCCGTGGCCTCCACCACGCGCGCCAAGCAGGCCAACACCGACGGCAGCTTCGCCTGGGAAATAGCTCCCGTCACGGTCTCCGGCCGCAAGGGCGACGTCGTTGTCGACAAGGACGAGCAGCCCTTCAAGGCCCAGCTGGAAAAGATTCCGACGCTGAAGCCGGCCTTCCGCAAGGACGGCACGGTGACCGCCGCCAACTCCTCGTCGATTTCCGATGGTGCCGCCGCGCTGGTCATGATGCGCGCTTCTACCGCCGCCAAACTGGGATTGAAGCCCATCGCCACGGTCGTAGGCCATTCCACCTTCGCCCAGGAACCCGGCCTGTTCACCACCGCGCCGGTCGGCGCCATGAAGAAGCTGCTGGCGAAGAATGGCTGGAGCGCCGACAGCGTCGACCTCTGGGAAATCAACGAAGCCTTCGCCGTGGTCACCATGGCCGCGATGCACGACCTCAAGCTGCCGCACGACAAGGTCAATGTGCATGGCGGCGCCTGCGCCCTTGGGCATCCGATCGGCGCCTCCGGCGCGCGCGTGATCGTCACGCTGATCGGCGCGCTACGCAAATATGGAAAGAAGCGCGGCGTCGCCAGCCTCTGCATCGGCGGCGGCGAAGCCACCGCGTTCGGCATCGAGCTGGCGTAAGTCCGCCATGACCCTGCAGACCCTCACCTACACGACCGAGGGGCGCATCGCGCGCATCACGCTCAACCGTCCCGAGCGGCTCAATGCCATCGTGCCGGCGATGCCGCGCGAGATACGGATTGCCGTCGATCGCGCCAATGCCGACGACGACATCCACGTCATCATCCTGCAGGGTGCGGGTCGCGCCTTCTGCTCCGGCTACGACCTCAAGGACTTCGCCGAGGCCGACGTCGATACGCCCTGCACGCAGTCGATGCCCTGGGATCCGATGGTTGATTACCGCGCCATGAAGGGTTTCACCGACGACTTCTTCAGCCTCTGGCGCAGCCACAAGCCGACCATCTGCAAGGTGCAGGGCTTCGCCGTGGCCGGCGGCAGCGACATAGCGTTGTGCTGCGACCTGGTGGTGATGGCCGACGATGCGAAGATCGGCTACATGCCGGCGCGCGTCTGGGGCTGCCCGACCACCGCGATGTGGGTCTATCGCCTCGGCGCCGAAAAGGCCAAGCGCATGCTCTTGACCGGTGACACCATCGACGGCAGGACCGCGAAGGAATGGGGCCTGGTCATCGACGCGGTGCCCGAGGCGGAACTCGAAGATGCGGTGCTGAAACTTGCAAACCGCATGGCCGGCGTGCCGAAAAACCAGCTCATGATGCAGAAGCTCATGATCAACCAGGCCTACGACAACATGGGCCTGGCCAACACCCAGATGATCGCCACGCTGTTCGACGGCATCACGCGCCACTCGCCCGAGGGCCAGTGGTTCAAGCATTACGCCGAAGAAAAGGGCTACAAGGAGGCCGTGCGCCTGCGCGATTCCGGCGAGCCGATACCCGGCAGCAAGTCATACAAGGATTACTGAAATGAAACTTGGCGTCTTTTGCGCGAACGGGCCACTGGGGTGCTCTGCGCCGCTCATGTCATCCGTCCCCACGGCTTGCCCTGCATGGCAAGCCGGCTTCGGCAGCGCGGAGCAGTGCTCCGCGAAACCCTGCCTACGCCCTTCTTTACTTCGCTTTGCAGAGCACCCCAGCGGCCCGTTCGGGTTACGCCGTGGGTGTTTGGCGGTCGAGAACCGCGGGCGTATCCCGCCGAGGGTGGCAGGGGGCCGACATGGCGAAGTAAAGAAGGAGGACCGGGCGCAGCCCGGTTCGGGTGACATGAGCGATGGCGGCCCCCTGTCGCCCTCGGCGCCCCCCGCCCTCTGCCAACCAACACGGCGATTCATGCATGGCGGGTGGCGCGAAGCATGGTGGAGCAACTGAGATGGTACTGAGCCCGGAACAGGAACAGATCCGCGACATGCTGCGCGACTTCGCGCGCGAACAGTTGGCGCCCAAGGCCGCGGAGTGGGACCGGACTTGCCACTTCCCGCGCGAGGAATTGCGCGCACTGGGCGAGCTCGGAGTCTGCGGCATGGTGGTGCCCGAAGAATGGGGCGGCGCGGGACTGGACTATGTTTCGCTGGCGCTGGCGCTGGAGGAAATCGCCGCCGGCGATGGCGCCATCTCGACCATCATCAGCGTGCAGAACTCGGTGGTCTGCGGCCCGATCAATGCCTTCGGCAGCGATGCGCAGAAGGAGAAATACCTGAGGAAGCTCGCCAGCGGCGAATGGCTCGGCTGCTTCTGCCTGACCGAGCCGCATGTCGGCTCCGACGCGGCGGCGATCCGCACCAAGGCGGTTCTGGACGGCGACCACTGGGTCTTGAACGGCGTCAAGCAGTTCATCACCACGGGCAAGAACGCGCAGGTCGCGGTGGTGTTCGCGGTCACCGATCCGGGCGCCGGCAAGAAAGGCATCTCGGCCTTCATCGTGCCCGCCGACACGCCGGGCTACATCGTCGCCCGGGTCGAGGAAAAGCTCGGCCAGCATGCGTCCGATACCGCGCAGATCCTGTTCGAGAACTGCCGCATCCCCGCCGAAAATCTGCTCGGCGCCGAAGGCCAGGGCTACCGCATCGCCCTGTCCAATCTCGAAGGCGGTCGCATCGGCATCTCGGCCCAGGCCGTGGGCATGGCGCGTGCGGCCTTCGAAGCCGCGCTGCATTACTCGCACGAACGCGAGAGCTTCGGCAAGCCGCTCTTCGAACATCAGGCGGTGAATTTCCGCCTGGCCGACATGGCGACGCAGATCGAGGTCGCGCGGCAGATGGTGCATCACGCAGCAAGCTTGCGCGACGCCGGCCGTCCCTGTTTGAAGGAGGCCTCGATGGCCAAGCTGTTTGCTTCCGAGATGGCCGAGAAGGTCTGTTCCGACGCGATCCAGATCCACGGCGGCTACGGCTATGTCAGCGACTTTCCGGTCGAGCGCATCTACCGCGACGTACGTGTCTGCCAGATCTACGAAGGCGCCTCCGACATCCAGCGGCTGGTCATCGGCCGCTCTCTCGGCATGTAATCCAATGACTGCGGAATCAGGAACCGACCTCTCGATCCACTCCGGCTACCTGCCGGGCTGCATCGGACGCATTGCCGAATTGCATGGCAGTTTTTATTCCCGCCATGCCGGTTTCGGCGTGCTGTTCGAGAGCAAGGTGGCGCGCGAACTGTCTGCCTTCTGCGAGCGCTTCGATGCAAGCCGCGACGGACTCTGGCTCGCGGTACGGCGCGGCCGCGCGGAAGCTGCCATCGCGATCGACGGTAGCGAAGCCGCTACCGACGGCGCGCACCTGCGCTGGTTCATCGCATCCGACGAATTGCGCGGCTCAGGCATCGGTAGCCGGTTGCTGGCAAGCGCTCTCGACTTCTGCCGGACGCACGGATACCGGCGCGTCCATCTATGGACCTTCGAAGGGCTGGACGCCGCCCGGCATCTTTACGAGAAACACGGGTTCTGCCTGACAAGCCAGGAACGCGGAAGACAATGGGGCTACGAGGTCAACGAGCAACGCTTTGAGTGGCAAGCCTGAAAATTGGAGAATCCCGTGGCCGAATACACCCTGCACTGTTTCGCCCAGTCCGGCAACGCCTACAAGCCGGCGCTGATGCTGGCTTTGTCCGGCGCCGACTGGGAACCGCGCTTCGTCGATTTCTTCAAGGGCGCGACCAAGACGCCGGAGTACCGCGCGCTGAACGTCATGGGCGAGGTGCCGCTGCTCGAACACCGCGGGCGGATCTGGTCGCAATCCGGCGTGATCCTCGACTACCTGGCCGAGGCGCTGGGCAGCTACGGCCCGCAGGACAACGACGAACGGCGCGAAAGCCTGCGCTGGATGCTGTTCGATAACCACAAGTTCACCAGCTACACGGCCACTTTGCGCTACCTGCGCAACTTCGTGCCGACCACCGATCCGGCGGTACTCACCGCATTTCGCGCCCGTGCCGAAACTGCATGGAAAGTCCTCGACGCCCATCTTGCCGGGCGTCAATGGGTCGTCGGCCACCGCCCCACCATCGCCGACTTTTCCCTGGCCGGCTACGTTTTCTGGCCCGAGGAAATCGGCGTGGACTGGAACGACTATCCGAACCTCCGCGACTGGTCGCAACGCATCGCCGGCCTGCCGGGCTGGCAGCATCCCTACCAACTGATGCCGGGCCATCCGCTGGCCGGCTGGGGAACAGGAGAAAACAAATGAAAGAGCCCATCGAATTCTGGTTCGACTTTTCCTCGCCCTATTCCTATCTCGCCAGCGAACTGATCGACGATCTCGCGGCGAAGCATGGGCGCAAGGTCAAGTGGCGGCCGATGATGCTCGGCGCCGCCTTCAAGGCCTCGAACATGCCGCTGCTGATCACCATCCCGCTCAAGGGCGAGTACAGCAAGCGCGACTTCGACCGCTCGGCACGATTCATGGGCATCCCCTACAAGTTTCCGCCGAAGTTTCCGATTGCCACGCTGGCTGCCGCGCGAGGCTACTACTGGCTGCACGGGCAGGACTGCGCCAAGGCCAGGCAGTTCGCCCATGCTGTGTTTCGAGCCTACTGGGTCGATAGCCGCGACATCAGCGAGCTGCCGGTGGTGCTGGAAATCGTCTCCCAACTGGGCATCGACCGTGACGCCTTCGCGGCGGCCATCGCCACGCCCGAGATCAAGGATCGCCTCAAGCAGGAAACCGACGCCGCGATTGCCCAGGGCATGTTCGGCGCACCGTATATCGTGGTCGATGGCGAAGCTTTCTGGGGCGTCGACCGCCTGCCGCAAATCGAAAAGTGGCTCGCCACGGGAGGATTCTGAAAATGACGACCTTCCCCCCATCCCCCTTCCCACGGAAGGGGGTGCGCAAGCGCACCCTTTGGGAAAATATTGCTGCCCACCCCCCTGCCCCCGCCCCAAGGGCGGGGGTGACTGGTCACCTCCCCCGCGTGGCGGGGGAGGCAGGGAGGGGGTGTCCATTCTTTACCCGCGCTAGCGCGGGCGGCCCGGCGGAGGCAGCATGAGCGTCATCAAATCCAAACTCAACACCCGTAGCGAGGAGTTCAAGGCCAACGCCGCGGCGATGAGCGCGCTGGTCGCCGACCTGCGCGAGAAGACCATCGCGGTCTCCGGCGGCGGCTCGCCGGAGACCGCGGCCAAACACAAGGCGCGCGGCAAGCTGCTGCCGCGCGAGCGCATCAATGCGCTGATCGATCCGGGCGCGGCCTTCCTCGAATTCTCGGCGCTGGCCGCTTACGGCATGTACAGCGCCAAGAGCCCAACTGAGGTTGCCTCGGCCGGCGTGGTCACCGGCATCGGCCGGGTCAAGGGCGTCGAATGCATGATCGTCGCCAACGATGCGACGGTGAAGGGCGGCTCCTACTTCCCGCTGACGGTGAAGAAACATTTGCGCGCGCAGGAAATCGCGCAGCAGAACCGCCTGCCGTGCATCTACCTGGTCGATTCGGGCGGCGCCAACCTGCCGACGCAGGACGAGGTGTTTCCCGACCGCGACCACTTCGGCCGCATCTTCTTCAACCAGGCCAACATGTCGGCCATGGGCATTCCGCAGATCGGCATCGTCATGGGTTCCTGCACCGCGGGCGGCGCCTACATGCCGGCCATGTCCGATGAATCCGTCATTGTCAGGAACCAGGGCACCATATTTCTCGGCGGCCCGCCGCTGGTCAAGGCTGCCACCGGCGAAGTGGTCAGCGCCGAGGACCTCGGCGGCGGCGACGTGCATACGCGGATTTCGGGCGTCTGCGACCACCTGGCCGAGAACGACCACCACGCGCTGTCGATCGCGCGGCGCATCGTCGGCAACCTGAACTGGCAAAAGCCCGTGTCGCTCGACATCGCCACGCCGGAGGAACCGCTTTATGACCCGTCTGAGCTGGCCGGCGTGATTCCCTTCGACACCAGGAAGCCCTACGACGTGCGCGAGGTCATCGCCCGCCTGGTCGACGGCTCGCGCTTCGACGAATTCAAGTCGCGCTACGGCACCACGCTGGTCACCGGTTTCGCGCGGCTGCACGGCTATCCGCTGGGCATCGTCGCCAACAACGGCATCCTGTTCGGCGAGTCGGCGCAGAAGGGCGCGCACTTCATCGAACTCTGCGCCCAGCGCGGCATTCCGCTGCTGTTCCTGCAGAACATCACGGGCTTCATGGTCGGCCGCAAGTACGAGAACAGCGGCATCGCCAAGGACGGCGCGAAGATGGTCACCGCGGTGGCGACGGCGCAGGTGCCGAAATTCACCATGATCATCGGCGGTTCATTCGGTGCCGGCAACTACGGCATGTGCGGCCGCGCCTACAGTCCGCGCATGCTCTGGATGTGGCCCAATGCGCGGATCAGCGTGATGGGCGGCGAGCAGGCCGCGTCGGTGCTGTCCACCATCAAACGCGACGGCATGGAGTCTGCAGGCAAGCAATGGAGCAAGGAGGACGAGGAATCCTTCCGCGCCCCGATCCGCGCCCAGTACGAAACCCAGGGCCATCCCTACTACGCCACGGCGCGCATCTGGGACGACGGCATCCTCGATCCGGCGCAGACCCGGCGCACCCTCGGCTTGGGCATTTCCGCGTCGCTCAACGCACCCATCCTGCCGACCAAGTTCGGCGTGTTCAGAATGTAAAAGCAGGATCAATAGAGAGGATTCCATGTACAACAACATCATTACCGAAACCGACCTCGGCGTCGGCATCATCACCCTCAACCGGCCCGAGCGGCACAATGCCTTCGACGACGCGCTGATCGCCGAACTGTCCGACGCCATCGACCGCATGGCGGCCGATCCGGCGGTGCGCGTGCTGGTTATTTCGAGCACCGGCAAGAGTTTCTGCGCCGGCGCCGACCTCAACTGGATGAAGCGTGCCGCGGGCTACGGCAACGAAGAGAACATGCGCGATTCGCGTGCGCTGGCCGAGATGCTGCGCAAGCTCGCGCAATGCCCGAAGCCGACCATGGCCCGCATCCAGGGCCCGGCCTATGGTGGCGGCGTCGGACTGGTGGCCTGCTGCGACGTGGCGATCGCCACCTTCGAGGCCCAGTTCTCGCTGACCGAAGTCAAGCTCGGCCTGATTCCCGCGGTGATCAGTCCGCATGTCATCGCCGCGATCGGCGAGCGCTACGCGCGCCGCTACATGTTGACGGCCGAGCGTTTCTCCGCGGCCGAGGCCTACCGCATCGGCCTGCTGCACGAGATAGTCACCGACGTTGCCGCGCTCGACGAAGCGGTCGGCGAGATCGTCGATGCGCTGCTCAATAACGGGCCGCGCGCGCTCGCCGAGTGCAAGCAGCTGATTACGGCCGTAGCCTGGAAGCCGCTCTCGCCGCAAGTCATCGAGGACACCGCGCAGCGCATCACGCGCCTGCGTGCCAGCGAAGAAGGCCGCGAGGGCATGACGGCCTTCCTCGAAAAGCGCAAGCCGTCGTGGATGGCATAACCGTGAGCCGCTTTAAACGCAGAGGACGCGGAGGCGCAGAGTGCGCAAAGAAACTCACGAAATGATCTTCTCTGTTTTCTCTGCGTCTCTGCGATCTCTGCGTTGAAGGAGTTTCGATGTTTACCAAGATTCTGATTGCCAACCGCGGAGAAATCGCCTGCCGTGTCATCAAGACCGCTCGGCGCATGGGCATCCGCAGCGTCGCGGTGTATTCCGAGGCAGACGCCGGTGCGCGCCACGTGCGTCTGGCCGACGAGGCGGTCTGCATCGGCGCACCGTCGCCCAAGGAATCCTATCTGGTGATCGAGAAGATCGTCGCCGCGGCGCGCGCCACCGGCGCCCAGGCGATCCATCCCGGCTACGGCTTCCTTTCCGAGAACGAGGATTTCGCCGAGGCCTGCGCCGCGCACGGCCTGATCTTCATCGGCCCGCCGGTGTCGGCGATCCGCGCCATGGGTTCCAAGTCCGAAGCCAAGAAGCTCATGGAAAGGGCCGGCGTACCGCTGACTCCCGGCTATCACGGCGACAATCAAGACCCCGATTTTCTCAGGCAGCAGGCCGACCAGATCGGCTATCCGGTGCTGATCAAGGCTGCCGCGGGCGGCGGCGGCAAGGGCATGCGCGCCGTGGATCGCAGCGAGGACTTCCTCGATGCGCTGGCCTCCTGCCAGCGCGAGGCGGCGTCGTCCTTCGGCGACCGGCATGTGCTGATCGAGAAATACCTGCAGCGCCCGCGCCACATTGAAATCCAGGTCTTCGGCGACAGCCACGGCAATTGCGTGTACCTGTTCGAACGCGATTGCTCGGTGCAGCGCCGCCACCAGAAGGTCGTCGAAGAGGCGCCGGCGCCCGGCATGTCGCCTGCGCGCCGTGCTGCGATGGGCAAGGCCGCCGTCGATGCGGCGCTGGCGGTCGGCTACGTCGGCGCCGGTACCGTCGAGTTCATCGTTCCGGGCGCAGTTGCTGGAGTGGATGCGCAGGACGGCACTCATTTGCCACCCTTCTACTTCATGGAAATGAACACGCGGCTGCAGGTCGAGCATCCGGTGACCGAAATGATCACGGGCCTCGATCTGGTCGAATGGCAGTTGAAAGTTGCCGCTGGCGAGACGCTGCCGCTGCGCCAGGAACAACTGGTGATCCGCGGCCACGCGCTGGAGGCGCGCATCTACGCCGAAGATCCGGACAAGGGCTTCCTGCCTTCCATCGGCCGTTTGATCCACCTCGCGCCGCCGGCCGAGACCCTGCACGTTCGCGTCGATACCGGCGTCGAGCAGGACGACGAGATTTCGCCGCACTACGACCCGATGATCGCCAAGCTGATCGTCTGGGACGGGTCTGCCACCAACGCACGCGAACGCGCCCTCGCGCGCATGCTGCAGGCATTGGCCGACTACCGCGTGGTGGGGGTGTCGAACAACATCGGCTTCCTCTCGCGGCTGGTCGCCTGTCCGGCTTTCGCCCAGGCCGATCTCGACACCGGCTTGATCGAGCGCGAGCGCGCCTTTCTGTTTCCCGAAAGCGCCGAACCGCCGGCCGAAGCCTGGCTGGTCGCGGCCCTGGCGGAACTGATTCGCGACCAGCAGTACGCTGCCGCCGAAGCGACAGCGAGCCGCGATCCGCATTCGCCGTGGCATGCCCGCGACGGCTGGCGTCTCAACGGCAATGCACGGCGCGAGATCAGGCTGCGCGCCGGCGAAGTCGAAAAACTCGTCAATGCCGGCTACGTCGGCGACGGCTTCACGCTCGAATTCGAAGGCCAGACCGTCTCGGCGACAGGACGCTTTGCCGCCAGCGGCGAATTGCGCGTCGATCTGGGCGGGCGCCGCATCAATGTCACCGTGGTCTCCGCCAACGAGAAGCGCCACGTCTTCATCGACGGGCTCTCTTTCGTCTTTGCCGCGATCGATCCGCTGTTCCACGCCGGCAGCGGCGGCGGCGCCGAGGGCGGGCTCACGGCACCGATGCCGGGCAAGGTCATCGCGCTGATCGCCGCAGTCGGCGCCCGGCTGGAGAAGGGCGCTCCGCTCCTGATCCTCGAAGCGATGAAGATGGAACATACGATAGCCGCACCGTCCGCAGGGGTGGTGAAATCCTTCTGTTTCAATGTCGGAGATCAAGTCAGCGACGGGGCCGAGCTAGTAGAATTCGAGGTCGCCAAGCAACAGTGAACTCGTATGACCCTCCCCAGCAAAGTACGCATCGTCGAAGTCGGACCGCGTGACGGTCTGCAGAACGAAAAAAAGCCCGTCGCCACCGAGATCAAGGTCGAGCTGATTCGCCGCCTGGGCGCAGCCGGCCTCAGGAGCATCGAGGTCACCGCCTTCGTCTCGCCCAAGTGGGTGCCGCAGATGGCCGACGCAGCCTCCGTCTTCGCCGCCATCGAGAAGCTGCCCGATGTCGCCTATCCGGTGCTGACGCCGAACATGAAGGGCTTCGAAGCCGCGCTGGCGGCCGGGGCGAAGGAAGTCGCGGTATTCGGCGCGGCCTCGGAAGCGTTTTCGCAGAAGAACATCAACTGCTCGATCGCCGAATCGCTGGACCGCTTCCGCCCCATCGTCGAGGCCGCCAAGGCGGCCGAGGTCAAGGTGCGCGGCTATGTTTCCTGCGTGCTGGGCTGCCCCTATCAAGGCGAGGTGATGCCGCTGGCCGTGGCCGACGTGGCGCAGGCGCTGATCGACATGGGCTGCTACGAGGTCAGCCTGGGCGACACCATCGGCACCGGCACGCCCGAGCGCACCAAGGACATGATCGAGGCCGTGGCGCGGCGCATTCCGCTGAAGAAGATCGCCGGCCATTTCCACGATACCTACGGCATGGCCACGGCCAACATCTACGCCGCGCTGCAAATGGGCATCGGCATATTCGATAGTTCCGTCGCCGGCCTCGGCGGCTGTCCCTATGCCGCCGGCGCCTCCGGCAACGTTGCGACCGAGGATGTGGTCTGGTTGCTGCAGGGCCTGGGCATCGATAGCGGGATCGATCTCGACGCACTGGTCGACACCGGTGCCTGGATCTCCAAACAGCTCAAGCGCGAATCGGCTTCGCGCGTGGCCCGCGCCATCCTCGCCAAGCGCGCCACACAGGCGTGATCGAATCGCCCGGCGCGGCGGCCCAGCCATGGTGAATTCGCCCTGCATCAACATCTGCAAAATGGAAGAGGGCCGTTGCGCCGGATGTTTTCGCACCCTCGACGAGATCGCGCGCTGGGCCAATGTCGGCGACGACGAAAAACGGCTGATCCTGGCGGCCGTGGCGCAACGCCGCGGCCAGCCCGACCCCAGGCTCACCGGCAGGACTGCGACCGATGAAGCTGCCTGAGACTATCCAGGTCATCGAGCGCGGCTGGCTCTCCTCGAACAACGTGCTGTTCTTCGAGGGCGATACGGCCACGCTGGTCGATGCCGGCTACGTCGGCCATGCGCCGCAGACCGTGGCGCTCGTAAAGTCGGCGTTGGCGGCACGGCGCGGCAGCGTCGGCCTCGGCCGCCTGATCAACACCCACTCGCATTCCGACCACATCGGCGGCAACGCGGCGCTGCAGGCCGAGTTCGGCTGCAGGATCGTGATTCCCGCCGGCATCGAACGCATGGTGACCGACTGGGATACCGACGCGCTGCTGCTCGACGCCGCGAAACAGCGCGGCCACCGTTTCGCCCATGACGCGGTGATCGAGGCCCACAGCGAATTCGCAATGGGCGGCATGAGCTGGCAGGCCCTGCCGGCGCCCGGCCACGACATGGAGGCGCTGGTCTATTACTGCGCCGAACAGCGCATCCTGATCTCGGGCGACGCGCTGTGGCAGGACGGCTTCGGCATCATCTTCGGCGAACTGATGGGCAGGAAGGACGCCCTGCCGGCCACGCGCGCCACGCTGGAAATGATCGGTCGGCTCGGCGTCGATACGGTGATCCCCGGCCACGGCGCGCCCTTCGAGGATTTCGATGCCGCCCTGGCGCGGGCCTTCAAGCGACTGGAATCCTTCGAAGCCGACTCGACGCGCGTCGGCCGCAACGCCGTGCGCGCCTGTTTCACCTTCAACCTGCTCGACCTGCAGCGCCTGCGCGAAGACGAGTTGCCGGCTTATCTCAAGAGCGTGCCCTTCTTCGACAGCGTCAACCAGCGCATGCTGGGTTTCTCCGACGAGGATTTCGCCTCGTGGCTGCTCGGCGAACTGCTCCGGTCGCGGTCCATTGAGATCAAGGACGGCTGGATATTGCCGACCATGGCGCCGTAGGCGTCAAGCCGCCACCAATTTCCCGGCAATGCAGTAACGGTCGCGTCCGGCCTGCTTGCCAGCGTACAAGGCGCGGTCGGCGCGCTCGATGGCGCTGGCCATGGTTTCCTCGTCCGCCACCCAAGCCAGGCCGAGGGTCACTGTCAATGGCAGAGGAGTGCCATGCTCGACCGGCACGGGCGAATTGCGCACCGCATCGACAATGCGCTTCGCCGCGACAGTTGCCGCGTCATGCGTATGGCATTGCATGAGCAACAGGAACTCTTCTCCGCCGAAGCGGAACAGCGGTTCGTTGAGGCGTATGACGCCTTTCAGCGTAGTGGCCAGGTGGCGCAGCGCGGCATCGCCCGCCAGGTGACCGTAATCGTCGTTGATGCGCTTGAAATGATCCGCATCGATCATGCCGACATAGAGCTGGGTTCCGTTGCGGATGCAGTTCTTCTGCACCTGAAGGAACTCGACTTCCAGTCCGTAGCGCAGGGGAAGCCCGGTCAGCGGATCGTGCCGCGCGGCATTGGCGAGGAACTGGGTCTTGAACTCGGACAGCAAGGCGATCAGTTCGTTTTGAGTCTGCTCAAAAGCATCCAGGTCGGCGACCCGTCCCGGTCGCCCGGCCAGCACATCGGCGCAGATCGAGCGTATCGCACCATGCATCGCCTGATGCACGGCATCGAGCCTTTCCGAGGCCGGCGCATCGAGTTTCTGGAACCGTGCCCTGCTGGACATGAACCATTGACCGAAGCCGCACAGGGTGTGTGCCATGGGTGCAAACACATCCTCGCCGGGGGACTCGTGCAGTACCGCGCAGCGCAGCACGCGGCGAGTCCAACTCATGTGCGCCTCAACCGCGGCATCCAGTTTGTCGATGAACTCGGAGGTTTCAGAAGAGAAGTTTGGCATGATTTTGCGACCGGTCCGGAACGCTAATTTTAGCCGCGAGAATCAGGCGATGTTGAATTCCCATGACGCCGTGCTCCGCGCCGCACGCTAGACTTGAACCAGTGCCACGGCAGAATGCAATCATGGTTGAAATGGACGAGGCATGGATGCTGGCCCGCCTGCTACGTTCAACCTGCTCGGCCTGCAGCGCCTGCGCGAGGACGAGTTGCCGGCTTATCTGAAGAGCGTGCCCTTCTTCGACAGCGTCAGCCAGCGCATGCTGGAATTTTCCGACGAGGATTTCGGTTCCTGGCTGCTCGGGGAACTGCTCCGGTCGCGGTCCATCGAGGTCAGGGACGGCTGGATATTGCCGACCATGGCGCCGTAGCGTCAGCGCCTACTATTGCCGTCATTCCCGCGAAGGCGGGAATCCAGCAGCAATGTCAATTCGCCGGTATCCGCCCCGGCGGGCAGAGCCCGGCCGGCGTCGAACAGCCATGGGGGGCCGTCCTCAACTTTCATCAGCCAGCAGTTAGGCCAGCTTTTCCTCGGTCAGTCCGTTTGCCGCTGCAGCTTCCGCGCTTGCGCGCAGACCGCTAAGCAGGCGCTCGGCATAAAAGACGCGCATCGCTTCATAGTCCTGCACGCTTACCATGACACCGACAACCCTGTCATCGCGCGTTACGCGGATCGGCTCACGTTGAACGATGTCGAGAATTTCCCCGAATCGGGTCTTGGCTTCGTTGGCGGTAAATGTTTGCATGGGGCATGCTCCACTCGATCGACGTTGAGATATTCAATTTAGTCGAATCGCTCGACTTGGTCCAATAACGCGCCTGGTTCAACTTCCATGCCGGGACTCGCCCCGGCGGGCGACCTACTTTCTTGCTCGTGCAAGAAAGTAGGCAAAGAAGCACGCCCCGCCTCCCCGGCCCTGCGGCGGAGGGCTCGCCAGAGTCTCGCCCGTTCGCGCGGCGCAAGGCCAATCAATTGGCCTTGCGAAACCCCGCGCTCACCCCTCGCTGCGAAAGGCCCGCCGGGCCGGTCGCTAATCGCCTGGATACCTTCCGGCGCTCCGCGCCGGAAATAACTAGCCGGCCAAAATGCGGCCGTCGTCGGACAACGCGACCAGACTTCCCCCGGCGGACCTTCCTCGCTCGGCGGGTCAGAGGGGAAGGCAAACCGTCGCGCGTGTCGGGCTCGTGCCGAAAACAAATCAAACCCGAACCTTACGAACGCGATTTGGTGACAGCAAAAAACTGGGAACTATCCTTCGGCTTCTTAGGGCCAACGGCTCTTGGGTGCCCAGAAGAGCCATTCCTCAACTCAAGAAAGGCGCCTCAAAGCAGCCGTCCAGTACGGTGCAATGTGCGCATCCTTGGGGGCGTCCCTCAACGCATGACGGCATCTGCCGCCGTTCTGCCAGCGCCGACTTTGCTGGCTGTCGCCGGAAATACGCTTACCGTCCAGCCCAATCCTCCGCCGCCAGAGGTAATTCATTCAACTCCGCCCGCGCTTCCCGCCACGTCGGGTAATGCCGTTCCAGCAGCGCGACGAAACGGTCGCTATGCGTCGGCTCCACCAGATGCAGCATTTCGTGCACGACAACGTACTCCAGCAAGTCCCTGGGCTTCTTGACCAACTCGGTATTCAGGCGAATGTGCCCCGCCCGGTGGTTGCAACCGCCCCACTTGGTTTTCATGCGCTGAAGGAAATAGCCGGCAACCTTCACGCCAAGCCTGGCTTCCCATTTTTCGATCAGCGCAGGCACAACCTGATGTAGCAAGGTGCGATGCCATTCCTCGATGACCTGTTCCCGCTTCGCCAGCGTGCTGCCAGGGCGAACTGTCAGCGTGATACGCCGGTGATCCCTCGTCACGACTGGCTTCGCATCCTTCATGACGACCGACATCAAGTAGCGGCGCCCCCAGAGATAGTGGCTTTCCCGCTCGATAAACCTGCGCGGCTTCTCCCGCGCCTGCCCGAGCAGTTTCGCCTGCTGGTCGCGAATCCATCCCAGCTTGGTGATTGCAAAGGCGCGGACCACTTCCAATCGGGTTCCGGTGGGTGCCACCAGCGTAACGCGGCCCCTCGGCGGATGGACCGACAGGTGCACGTTCTTCACCGCCTTGCGCGTGACGGCGATCTCGATGTTGCCGATCTGGATGTTCTCGGTCACAGATACCCCGGCTGATGCTTGATGATCTCGAACAGCGCCTGCGTGGCCTCGCGGTCGCGGTCGAGAAGGGGGAACAAAGCGTTCAGCACCTGCGCCTCGCGCGCCTGGTCGCCGTACCATCCGGCAGGCGCACGCTCGCGCACCGCGAGGTCGATCTTCAAGGCCAGCGCGGCCTTGTCTTCAGCGGCGGTCGGGTAACGAAAACTCGTCGCCGGAATCGAATCCAGATTGTTGAAGAGCACCGTCGCCTCGTGCTTGCCATGCAATACCGCGGGAATGCCGTCCTCCGGCTGCCTGGCCGCCAACCGCTTGACCAGGTCTTCGGCCTTGCGCAGGAATTCTTCATACGCCGCCGTATCCGTTCGGCTCTGCTTGATGAGGTCGTCGAGCAGCTTCGACATCTGCGCGTAGAACCTCGGGTCGGTAAGCTGGTCGCGAATGATGGTCTTGCGGACGTTGTTGATAATCCCTTCGGCGATGGCATTTTTCGAGAGCTTGCCCTTCTCGTTGAGCTTCCTGGCGATGGCATCGTGGATGCCGGTCTCGATGATCAGTTCGGTCAGCGACATCTCGCCCAACTCGCCCAGTTCCGCCGCCGGGTCGGCCTGAATGTAGGTGTTGATGAGGTGGCGCATGTCCGCCTCGAAGGGCTTGATGTCCAGCTCCTCGCCGGAGTGCTTCTTGATGGCCGAGCGAATTTCGGCGTAGAACTCGACCTCCTTTTGCAGCGCCGTTGCGTCGGCGTCGGCATATCCCGCCTCGGTCAAGTCCTGCGCAAGGTCGGCATAGGCGCGCGCGAAGATCGCCACCGCTTTGTAGAACGACACCCGTAGCGCCTCAGTTTCGGTCAATGCGTTGGCGTTGACGCCGGGTTTGTCGCCATAGCCGCAGAAGTACTGCAGGTACTGCTCCACCTCGCGCGGCAGCGCCACGGCTCGCACAGGTAGCCGAGCGCCTGCCGGGCATTGTCCAGTTGCTTCTTGCCCTCTTCCAGCCAGTTCTTGAGGTGCACATTGTTGTCGCCGCCATTGCCCTGGTCGATGTCCAGTTCGTCGGAGCTATACACCGCGATGGCCTGCTGCACGTCGCCGAAGAGTTGCTTGAAATCGACTATGTAGCCGTATTTCTTGTCGTCGCCGTCGAGTCGGTTGGTGCGGCAAATTGCCTGAAACAGATTGTGGTCGTGCAGTTCGTTGTCGAGGTAAATGTAGGTGCAGCTCGGCGCATCGAAACCGGTCAGCAACTTGCTCACCACGATCAGGAGCTTCAGGTTCGCCGGTTCCTCGATGAAGCGACGCTTGGCCTCGTCCTCATACTGCTTGGTCGTCTGTTTGTTCTTGAGGACATGCTGCGTGTAGGTGTCGAACTTGTAGCGCTCGTCGCTGTTGGCCGGCTCGCGCGAGATCGCATTGTGGTTCGGCTCGAAGGACGTGATGATCCCGCAGTAGGGGCCGAACATCGTGTTCTGGAACAGGCGGAAGTAGTGGCAGGCGTCGTAGATCGAGGCGGCCACCAGGATCGCCGTGCCCCGTTCATTGTCAAGGCGCGGCTTTGTATCGAAGTCATGAATGATGCTGAAGATGATGCGTTGCTTGCGCTCTCCCGCGCTCATCAGCTCTTCCATCGTCGCCCAGCGCTTGCGCAGTATCGCCTTCTGGAAGTTGTTCAGCGTCTTGGTCTTCTTTGCAAAGTAATCTTCGATGGCCTTGGGTGAGGACAGCCGTTCCGGCACGTCGCGCGCCTCGTACTTGAGGTCGAGCACAACCTTGTCGGCCACCGCCTGATGGAACTTGTAGGTGTGGATGTAGGTGCCGAACACGTCCCGCGTCATCAGCCTGTCGCGGCGCAGCAGCGGCGTGCCGGTAAAGCCGATGAAAATGGCGCCTTCCAGCCAGCGCTTCATCTGCCTGTTCATGTCGCCGCCCTGGGTGCGGTGGCACTCGTCCACGAACACATAGAAACGTCCATGCACCTTCGGCGCCGGGCCTTTCAGGTCGGCCACGTCGAACTTGTGAATCAGCGCGCACATCAGTCGCGTCGTGGTCTCTCCCAGCTTCTCGACAAACTCCGCGCGCGAAGTGATGCGCGGCGAGGGCGAATTCGCGCCGATCACGCCGGCACTCTTCATCACACCCTCGATTTGCTTGTCCAGCTCGTCGCGGTCGGTGACGACCAGGATGCGCGCCTCGGGGTCGTGCTCCAGCAGCCATTTGGCGATCAGCACCATCAGGATGCTCTTGCCGCTGCCCTGGGTGTGCCAGATCACGCCGCCCTCGCGCCTGGCGATGCGCTCCTGCGCCGCCTTCACCCCGGCATATTGATGCGGGCGCGGCACCTTCTTCTGGCCCGCGTCGAAGATGATGAAGTTGTGCATCAGGTCGAGCAGCTGCGCCTTGTTGCACAAAGCCGCCAGCGGCCGGTCGAGCAGCGTTCCGGCGGCGGGTGTCGCACCGGTCTCGCCGGGAGCCTCGTCCTTCCACGCCACGAAAAACTGTTCCTTCGTGCCGGTGGTGCCGTAACGCAACCCTTGCGAATCGCTGCCCGCCAGCACCAGTTGCACGGTGCTGAAAAAGCCCTGGTTGAAAATTGCTTGTTGGTTGGTGAATATCTGGCGCACGCCGTCGGCTACCTCCACCGAGCTGCGCTTGAGTTCGATGACCGCGACGGCGATGCCATTGAGGTAGAGCACGATGTCCGGCCGTCGCTCGTAACCACCCCTGAGCGTCACCTCCTCGGCCAGCGCAAAGTCGTTCTTCGAGGGGTCGGCCCAGTCGATCAGATGAACTTTGTCATGCGGCTGACCGGCGGCGACTTGAACGTCCGCTCCGTAGCGCAGCAGTTGGTAAGTGCGCAGATTGGCCTGGTAGAGCGTGATGCCGGTGACGTCGGCCGCCGCTTCGAGTTTTTGCAAGGCGGCGGCAATGTGGGCGGCGGAATAGCCGCGCGCCGCAAGGTTATCGCGCAGCAGCACCGTCTCGATGGAACGGTTGTTCTCGCGCTTGTTCCATTCGCCGAGATAGTGGTAGCCGAGGCAATCGGGCCGCGCCTTATCGGTGAACAGGTCGATGACGCGATTCTGCGTCTTGCGTTCGGAGCGAGGTTGTTCAGCCATGAATTTCTCCGGCGATGCTACTGGCGTCGATGCCGCTAACGGGAATGGCCGTCATGGTGCGGATGACCATCGGTCGATTCTCAAAAACCATCGGTCGATTGTCGGCCGATTCTGTGGCGGTCGATTTCATGATCGAGTCGGTCGATTGCCGGTCGTTTTGGCCACGTAATGCACGGCCCGCCCCCTGCCGACCAGTTCCAGAAGCCCAAGCTCGGTCAGCCCCTTCAGGTCACGGCCGGCGGTGTCATTGGCCACGCCGAACTCCGTCACGCACCAGCCGCGCGTCACCATTCCCTCGGCCATCACCCTGGCGAAGATGCGCTTCTGCCGCTCGTTGAGTTGTGCCTCGATGGCCGGGGTGACCGGGCCGGTGAAAGTGGCGGGCGTCTTGATCCGGTCGAAGTTGCCCGCCGGGCCGGGCAGCGTGACGACGAAGAACCCGTCCTGCTGCTCGATCTTCGGTTCGTCTAGGCCGTGGTCCAGCATGGCGTCCCGCATCCGGGCGAACCCCGTGCCGCGCTGCTCCATCAGCGACAGCGTGGCCAGCGTCTGGGCGATCAGCGGATTGCGCGAACAGGGCCGGTAGTTGCCCCGGCGCAGGCGCGCGGGCGTCAACGGCTTCAGTGGATAACCGGGACTGGCGATCTCGATGCGGTCGCTGAACACGCGCACGAAAATCTTCCGGGCCGCATCCTCGTAGTTGCGGTGCGCCACCGCGTTGACCAGCGCCTCGCGCAACGCCGCCGTCGGATACTCGTCTAGGCGCACGTTGTTCAAACCCACGACCCGGCGCGGGTGAAAGCTGTGGTCGTCGATGAACTTCAGCGCCTGCTCAAGCGCGAACGGCAGCGGAGCATTGATGCCCGACTGTCCTTTCGGGCGCCCCGTGATGCGCGCCCCCTCGTAAGCGTCGGCCAGAATCTCGCACTGTGGGAAGCGATTCGCCGGTTTGGGCGCAAACAGGACGAACGCCCCGGTCGTCGGGTGAAACCGATCCCTGGCCCCGGCGCTGACCGCAAGGCCGCGAGCGTGAAGCGCCTCGCTCCCGGAGCGGAAAAGCGGCTCCGCTGTGTTTGCCGCGATGCTGGCGTTGAAGCGGTCGAGCAGTCCCCGGTCCAGTCCGGTCACAAACGCATCGGTGAGAACCGCGGTTTCGAACGGCGACGCGGATCCCACCTGTTGCTCGCCCTCGGCAACTTCGTCCGGGGTAGCCTGAATCGCGAACGCCTCTGCCAGCATGCGGTGCAGCGCCTCCAGCATCAGCGGACGCAAATCCTCGCGGTCGTGGAATCGCTTGTAGGTGAAACCTTCCTGTTTCACCTCGGCGATCAGCGCCTTCACTTCCGGTGATCGCGCGCCATCCGTGGCGCCCTTGAGGAACACGACCGTGGGCAGCTTCAATTCCTGCGCAAGCCGGTATTCGTGGTGTGTCGCGGAAATCTCGCCGTCCGCGCCGCCATACTCGTTCGCGATAATCAACACATACGCCTGACAGCCCTTCAGCGCCGCGAGATAGGGTCTGCTGGCCGGCCGGGGTGGCGGCGGCTCCTTCTCGAACAGCACGGGCACGCCATGCTGGAGCAGGAAGGGATCGGTGGAGATCAACCCGGCCACGGCGGCACGCTCAAGTTCCAGTTCCTTCTGTACGCTGCTGATGAAGATGCGAACGGGCTTCATACGAGACGAATCCTCCCGGTGAGCAGTTCCTGCATCATCGCCTGCTTGAGGTCGCGGGTCTTGTCGCGCCGTGCCACCAGCGCCGACAATTCGGCGTCCATGTCGGAAAGGACGGCGGCGATGGCGGTTTGTTCGGGGAGCGAGGGAAGCTTAAGCGTCAGGGCCTTCAAGTTCCTGCCATACAGGTGATGAATGGTGATGCCCTGTGTTAGTTCAGCAATCTGCTTGCGCATTACGCTAGTCAGGTAATTGGCGAGGAATTCCGGATCGTAATCATTTCCACGCCGTCTGATGACATTGATGTCTCCCCCCAGAGCCACCCCGTCTTTGAGCAATGCCGATGCCGTCGCCAAGTCCATGCCAGAGGTTGTTGTAGATCCTGGCAATAGCACATCTCCAGAAACAGAAGTGCACCCGTCACAGGAATCCGTTCGACTAACCACAGTCCGAATCACTCTTGTGTAGGTTGTAAATAGCTCACCATATAAAAGGCAAGGCCGAGCACCAGACAGTGTTAGCCGGCCTTTGGATAGCCCGCTTCCTTTCAGCGCATCAGCCACATCTCCCAATCGCTTCAGCTCCCACTTATCGCTGAAGCCGGGGAGACGGGTTTGGCCGGTGAGGAGTTGTTGCATGGCGGCCTGTTTGAGGCCGCGCTTCTTGGCGATGAGCCGCTCCAGCCCATCCAGCAGCGCATCCACATCGCTCAACACCGCCGCGATGGCGCGTTGTTCGGGGATGGGCGGGACTGCAACCGGCAGTTCTGCGAGCGAGGATTTGCTAATTGAGGCTAAATTCGTAGTCTGCTTTCCGGCGAGAAGGAAAAATCGACGCGCGGAACTCGTTGCCGTCCAAGCATTGAGATAGTCGGGTAGCAAAGCCGGTTTGCATCGCACAACGAAAACATGGTTTTGATGCACACACGGGTTGAACTCACCGTGCCAGATAGCCCCCCTGCCCAGTTTGTCGAGATCACCTCCTTCATTCATCAATACGTCGCCAGGCAACACCGTGTAGCGCTTTAGATCGTGTCGGCTCAATTGAATCTTGCTCATCTCAGAAAGATCCAAGAACCCATCCTGAACATTCGCAACTCGTAGGTAGTGGACGGAAATCGGATCACTAGCCTCAACGTTTGAGTTCTTTGCGATACCACCTCTTATCTCAGCTACACGAGAAAGCGGCCCCACATCCCAATCCTCCGGAATCAGCCCTACCTCCGTCTGCTTGTAGGCCGGCTTCGCGAGATACTTGGCGCTGGGCTCCCTCACTTCCATGCGAACCCCATCTTCTCCAGGTGGCGGCTCACGCAGGCTTCGAGCTCCTCGACGTGCTTGGTGAGTTTCGGCAGCGGCGTGGCGTAGCGTTCGGCTAGTTCGCGAATGCGGCCGGTGAGGGTCTGTGAGACGCGATCCAGTTCGCCCTGCACGGCGGCTTGCAAGCGCGCCATCCATTTGTCGTCCACCACCAGGATCTTGATTTCAGCCTCCCTGAGCTTGGGGTATTTGGCGTCGATCTTCTTGTCCAGATCGGCTTGCGCGGCCTTGCGTTTAGCCTTGGCATCGGTCTGCTGTTCGAGCAAGTCCGCGTAAGCTTCCAGCGCATTTCGTTCGTCGGCATCATCCGGGGTTAGTCCGACTTTCTTGAGCGCTGCTTTCAAACTCTTCGTAGTAATTTTGAGCGGTTCGCCCTCGTTTGCCTCATTGGCTTCCGCGAGCAGCCCGTCCTCGCCGCCGTGCTCCTCGCGTATTTCGTCGAGTTGCTGCTCCAGCGTAGCGTGCCGGTTGTCCAGCGCGGCGATGGCATCGCGCTCGGCGGCGAAGTATCTGGCGACCAGTATCGTCGCCGGCAGCAGATCGGACTTGAAGCGCCGCTTGCCTTTGAGGTAGTCGTGCGGTTCGGGCCAGACGAGCTTGTTGTTCTTGTCCTTGACCTGCACGATCTCGCGCGGCTGCGCGCCCTTGACCCAGCCGTCGGCGGCGATCAGGTAGGCGTCGTCCTGCATCGTCTCGGCCCAGTAGTCCATCAGGTGCTGATAGATGTCGTAGGGGTCGAGCAGCGGCGCTGCCTGAAAGGCGGCGAGCAATACTTCGGATACGGTTTCGATCAGCGCCTTCGGATGGTCGTTCACGCCGAAGCCGGTAAGGCGCGGGGCGATAGCTTTCCGCCATTTGGTGAACAGCATGGCCACCTTGCGTTGAAAAGCGATGAATTCCGCATGGCCGAGGATGGCGGGTTTGACCTCGGGCAGGGGCAGCTTGAGACGGACGTAGCCGCGGCGCCGCGATTTGAACAGGGCGGCGCGCAGGCCGGGCATTTCCTGCCAGTCGGCAGCGAAGGCGTCGAGATCGCGCTCGGGTATACCGCCGCGCAGGTGGCCATCGATGTCCTGCAAGTCCTCCGGCTCACTGCTGTCGATGTAGCGCGGCAAGTTGAGGTTGAAGTAGTTCCTCGGATCGGCGATCTCGTCTAAGGACACCATGCGGGCGTAGCGCGGGGTATCGATCTGGCGGGCGAAGATATCGACGATCTTGTGGATGTCCTGCTCGCGCAGGCGATTCTTGTTGCCGTCCTTGATAAAGGCTTTGGAGGCGTCGACCATGAACACGCCCTTGCGCGCGGTGGCGTTCTCTTTGTCGAGCACCAGGATGCAGGCGGGAATGCCGGTGCCGTAGAACAGGTTGGCCGGCAGGCCGATGATGCCCTTGAGGATGCCGGAGCGAACCAGTTGCTCGCGTATCGCGGCCTCGGCGTTGCCGCGAAACAGCACGCCGTGGGGCAGGATGCAGGCGGCCTTGCCCTTGCCTTTCATGCTGCGGACGATGTGTAGCAGGTAGGCGTAGTCGCCCTGCTTGGTGGGCGGCACGCCCCAGGCGAAGCGCTGGTAGGGGTCGGTGGCAGGCGTGAGGCCGGTACTCCAGGTCTTGTCGGAAAACGGCGGATTGGCGACGACGTAGTCGTAGGTGCGCAGACTCTCGCCGTCCTTGAACTTGGGCGCCGCGAGCGTGTTGCCGGAGAGAATGTTTGCGGTCGGAAAGTCATGCAGGATCATGTTCATGCGGGCCAGGCCGGCCGTGGTCACGTCCTTCTCCTGCCCTTCGAGCGTGATGTGCTTGCCGGCTTCGGCGGCCACCTTCAACAGCAACGAGCCGGAGCCGCAGGTGGGATCGTAGGCGGTGGTGCGCGCGGTGGTGTTGTCGGGCGCGATGCCGATCACCTTGGCGATGACGCGGCTGACTTCGGACGGGGTGTAGAACTGGCCTTTAGCCTTGCCAGATTCGCTGGCGAAGTGCCGCATCAGGTATTCGTAGGCGTCGCCGAGGATATCGTCGTGCTCGGCGCGGTTCTGCGAGAAGTCGAGTTCGGGCTTCTGGAAGATGCCGATCAGGTTGGACAGCGTGTCCACCATGTCCTTGCCTTCGCCGAGCTTGTTGGGGTCGTTGAAGTCGGGGAAGTCGCTGCGGGCCAGCCGGGCATTGGCATCGATCAGCGGCTGAATGATCTGGGTGTTGATCTTGTCGCCGATGTCGCTCTTGCCCTTGAGGGCGATCATGTCCTTGAAGCTTGCGCCTTTCGGGATCGTTACCGGCGGGGCGAAATCGTCGCTGTTGCCGTACTTGTCGCTGATGTATTTGATGAACAGCAGGAACAGGACGTAATCCTTGTACTGGCTGGCATCCATGCCGCCACGCAGCGCATCGCACGAGGCCCAGAGGGAGGAATAGAGGTCGGATTTCTTGATGGCCATGGAAGGGGCAGTTGTTTGCGTTTCGAGGCCATTAGGCACAAGCGCGCAACTTTACATTACGGAGGGCGGCGGACAAAGGACGCGTAATTTTCTGGCGCTGGAAACCGGAGGCATTATTTCTTGTGAAAATGATTGCCACCGACCGGGAACCAACAAAGCGAATAGTTTGCCATGCTGCGTGACGCTGTCATCGCTTGACAAGCTGCTACTGCCCCACCATTTTGCCTTCCGGTTAGCTGTCGGTGGCGACTGCCGCTCCTGGCCGACTGGAGCCGAATCTGAAACCTGTTGAGACGCTATAGGGGGCAGCGTCGAATCCAATTCCGGTCAGAACGCAACCAGCTTGAATTTAAGTCGCTTCACATTCTTCGCCATCACTTCGTCGAGCGTCGCCATGCCCTTGGCCTTGGCATCCAGCGCGGCGGCGAGATGCAGGGAATCTCCGGCGCGCAGGCCTGAGGCGACATCCAGCGACAGGATCGCTGCGCGATGAAGGGTGGTGGCTTCCACCGGAAGCAGATACAGGTCGCCGGCGCACATGCGTTCGAATTGGCGCCGCGCGGTTTGCGCGACGACTTCGTCGATCTGGCCGGTGCGCTGCTTGATGCCGAGGGCGCTGGCGAACTCGGAGACGCACCATGCGGCGGAAACGAGTTGCTCGGCGCAAGCGGCATACCAGCGCGAAACGGCGCCGCTCTTGGCTTCCGGCGTGTGCAGCGCAACCGGCACGCTGGTATCGACGTAAAGCATCAGTAGCGCGCACCGCGCCGCAATTCGTCGATCACCGAACTTCCCGGCGGCATGGAATCGCGTGTCCTGGCGAGTTCCTGCGCAAACTGCTTGCGGTTCCAGCGGGCGGGACGCAGCGCAATTCCTCCATCCACGGTCAGGCCGGCTTCAATACTGTCGCCTTCCTTGATGCCGGCGCGGCGGGCGTAGTCGGCAGGAATGCGCAGGGCCAGGCTGTTGCCCCAGCGCGCGATATGCAGGTTCATCATGGCATCGTCGGATATACGGAGTCGTGTATCCACTGTAATCCCATTGGCCCGTAGCGCGAGACCTTTGCGCCCTGATGCTACGATTAAGTGATGGATACTGGATTGCATATCGAGCTGCCCGACTTTCTGGCGCGGGCGAATGCTACGCCGACGGTTCTTGCAGCGCCGGAGGCGCGTATGCGTTTTGTGCTGGGACTCGCGCGGGACAATCTCGCGGCGGGAGGTGGGCCGTTCGCGGCCGCAGTGTTCGAGCGCGACAGCGGCCGATTGCTGGCGGCGGGTGTCAATCGCGTGGTGGCGAGCCGCTGTTCCTCGGCGCACGCCGAGATCCTCGCCCTGTCGCTGGCGCAGGCGCGACTGGGCAGCCACGACCTCGGCGCTTCCGGGCTGCCCGCCTGCGAGCTGGTGACCAGCGCCGAGCCCTGCATGATGTGCCTGGGGGCGGTTCTCTGGTCCGGCGCACGCCACCTGGTGTGCGCGGCGCGCGGGGAGGATGTCGTCGCTCTGGGATTCGACGAAGGCCCGCGGCCGGCGAACTGGATCGATGAGCTGCAGGCACGCGGCATTTCGGTAGCGACCGACCTGCTGCGCGACGAGGCCTGCGCGATCTTGCGCAGCTACCACAAGGCCGGTGGACCGATATACAACGCGCGCCTGGGATGAGGGCGTTCTATGCCGCGCCGGCCTGGTCGGCGGCGTGGGTTCGCCAAGTCAGGGGTCTTTGAGCAATGGCTCACTTCTCCTCTCACTTCTGCTTCGAGGGCTCGATGAAGACGACCACTCCGAACGCCCCAACCGAGACAACCCGATCATTGACCGTGGTGTACGAAGCGACGCCCAGGGGATGGTAGGTGGAAACGAATGCGGTCAAGGCGCCCAGGCCAAGCACGGCAGCGATGGGGCTGCGCTCTCCCACTGCCTTCCTGATCTCCTCGCGGTGTTTTTCGGGCGAGGGATTCAGCGCGAACGCCAAGGCCACGACAATCAGTGCAACGACAGTGGATACGACGATGTTCTTGGGCACGGGAGTATCTCCAGAAGAGCCTGACGAATTGCGCGGCAAGCAAGGGTTGGCTTCGGGCTAGATTACCCCGCAAAGTCCGGCCTGGGTTCAACAGTTACATTGACGCGCTGCCCGCCGTAATCCGCTATCCTTTCACCCATGCAAGTCGTGCTCATCAGCGGCCTTTCCGGGTCCGGCAAATCCATTGCGCTCAACGTGCTGGAAGACGCCGGCTATTACTGCGTGGACAACCTGCCGGCGCCGCTGTTGTCGGATCTGGTCGAGCACCTGCGGCTGGAAGGGCACCGCATGGCCGCCGTGGCGGTGGACATGCGCGGCGGGTCGAGCATAGCGGCGCTGCCGCCGCAATTGCGCAAGCTGGAATCCGAGGGCGTCACGCTGCGTTTCGTGTTTCTCGATGCGCGCGACGACGTGCTGATCCAGCGCTTTTCCGAGACGCGCCGCCGCCATCCGCTGGCGACCGACGACGTGACGCTGGGGGAGGCCATCGCGCGCGAGCGCGAGGCGCTGGAAATGCTGGCTTCGCTCGGCCACCACATCGATACCAGCAACCTGCGGCCGAATGCGTTGCGCGCCTGCGTCAAGGAGTTCGCCGCGCTCGATGAGCGCGCCGGGCTGACGCTGCTGTTCCAGTCCTTCGGTTTCAAGAACGGCATTCCGCTCGACGCCGACCTGGTGTTCGACGTGCGCTGCCTGCCCAACCCGCATTACGACCCGGCGCTGCGGCCGCTGACCGGTCGCGACATCGAGGTGATCCGCTTCCTCGACGCGCAGCCCGAGGTGGCGCGCATGGAGGCCGACCTGCGCCGCTTCATCGGCGACTGGCTGCCGGCCTATATCCGCGACAACCGCTCCTATCTGACGGTGGGCATCGGCTGCACCGGCGGCCAGCACCGCTCGGTGTATCTGGCCGAAAGGCTTGCCGCGCATTTCCGCGATTCGGCCCGGGTGCTGGTGCGGCATCGCAGCCTGATCGAATGAATGAGCGGATTCCCGACCCGGCGCCGGGCCGCCCCAAGGCGGGTCCGTCTGGCCCCGGAGCGGGCGATGACCGCGAACCGCCGTCACCCCCTTTCCCGGAAAGGGGGCTGGGGGGAATGCACGCCGACTTGTTGCGCGAGCTGCTGGCGCATGCGACGGGCGACGGCCATCTGCCCTGGCGCCGGCTGCTGAAACCCGGCGACTGGCTGCTGCTGGTTTGCGCCGCGGCACTGGTGGCGGCCTCCTACCCCTTGCTGTGGCGCGGCGGCGTGGCGGACCGCGCCATCGTCAGGCGCGACGGCCAACTGGTGACCGAGCTGGCGCTGAACATTCCGCGCAAGTATGCGGTCGCCGGCGCCATCGGCACCACGGTGATCGAGGTGCAGCCCGGCCGCGCCCGCGTGCTGTCCGATCCCGGCCCGCGCCAGTACTGCGTGCAGCAGGGCTGGCTGACGCGAGCCAATGCGGTGGCGATCTGCGCGCCGAATCACGTCACGCTGCAGCTTGCGGGCCGCAGCGGCCAGAATGGCGCCTATGACACGCTCAACTATTGAGTTGCCGGTCACCGCCGACGATTACCGCATCGCGCGTTACGCGGCGGCGGCGATCGCGCTGACGGTCGCCGAGGCGGCGCTGCCGAGTCCGCTGCCGGGCATCAAGCCGGGCCTGGCCAACATCATCGTGCTGGTGGTGCTGACGCGCTACGGCTGGCACGATGCGGCCTGGGTCAGCCTGCTGCGCGTGGTGGCGGGCAGCCTGGTGATCGGCCAGTTCCTCGCCCCGGGCTTTTTTCTCGCGCTGGCCGGCGCCTTGTGCAGCCTCGGAGTGCTGGCGCTGGCGCAACACCTGCCGCCGCGCTTCTTCGGCCCGGTATCGGCCAGCGTGCTGGCGGCCTTCGCCCACATCGGCGGGCAGATTGCACTGGCGCGGGTCTGGCTGGTGCCGCATGACGGCGTGTTCTACCTGCTGCCGCTGTTCGCCACGGCGGCGCTGGTCTTCGGTACCATCAACGGGTTGGTGGCGGCGCGCTTATTGGCCATACCCGTGGCCGCAGCCGTGACCATCCCCGCCACGCCGCCTTCCGCGAAAGCCGCCTCATGATCATTCCCCTGTTTCCCCTGCAATCCGTGCTGTTTCCCGGCGGGCGGCTGCCGATGCGGATTTTCGAACAGCGCTACATGGACATGGCCAAGGTCTGCCTCAAGGAATCCGCCTCCTTCGGCATCTGCCTGATCGCCAAAGGCGAGGAAGTTGCCGTCGCCGGCCACAAGCCGGCCGAGCCGCACGCGGTGGGCACGCTGGCGCACATCGCCGACTGGGACATGCAGCAGCTCGGCGTGCTCGACATCGTCGCCCAGGGCGGCGAACGCTTTCGTTTGCAGCGGCACTGGGTGGAGGATTCCGGCCTGCTGCGCGGCGAGATCGAACTGATCGCGACGACGCCGGCGATCATGCCGATTCCCGGCGCCTACGCGCGGCTGGTGCCGCTGCTGCGCGCCATCGTCGAAGACATGGCGGCCGATGCGCCGCATGCGCCGGCCCTGCCGCACCGCTTCTTCGACGCCAGCTGGCTCGGCATGCGCTATGCCGAGGTGCTGCCGATCCCCAATGCGGCGAAGCAGAAGCTGCTGGAGATGGACGACAGCATCGACCGCCTGGAAATCATTTATCGCTTTCTCGAAAGCAAGGGCCTGCTGCCCGACGCGTGAAGCGCATCGAGGATGGTCCGGATCGGCGCCGGCAGCGCGGCGTCGGCGGTGGCGGCCAGGTCCAGCCACTGTCGGCCCGGTTCCATCGCGCAGTGATGCGGCTTCACGCGCAGCAGCAGCGGCGCGATGTGCAGGCGGAAATGGCTGAAGCCATGCACAAGAGTTGGCGCTGGCGACACGGCGATCACGCGGCAGCCGAAGCGCTGTTCGGCCCAGGCTTCTGCGTCGGCGCCTGGCGGTAATTCCGGCAGCGACAGCAGTCCGCCCCAGATGCCGGTCGGCGGCCGGGTTTCCAGCAGCACGCGAGCGCCGTCCTGCAGCACCAGCAGCGTGGCATGGCGCAGCGGAATCTCGCGGCGCGGCTTCGGTGTCGGCAGTTCGGCGGTGCGGCCGCTGGCGCGGGCAACGCAGATGTCATTGAGCGGGCAGGCCTCGCAGCGCGGCTTGGTCCGGGTGCAGACCATGGCGCCGAGATCCATCTGCGCCTGGTTGTAGATCGCGCCCTGACGCGCCGGCATCAACTCCGCGGCCAGCGCCCACAGACGCTTGTCCACCGCGCTGCTGGCGGGCTGGCCTTCGATGCCGCAGGCGCGGCACAGCACGCGCTTGACGTTGCCGTCGAGAATCGGCGCGTGGGCGCCGAAGCAGAAAGTGGCGATCGAGTTGGCGGTGGAGCGGCCGATGCCGGGCAGTTCCGCGATGACATCCGGATCGTGCGGAAACTTGCCGCCGTGCCGGCCCATCACCGCCTGGGCACAGGCGTGCAGGTTGCGCGCGCGGGCGTAGTAGCCGAGTCCGCTCCACAGCGCCATGACTTCCTCGACCGGCGCCGCGGCAAGCGCGGCGAGCCGCGGAAAGCGCTCGAGAAAACGCAGGTAGTAGGGAATCACGGTCGCCACCTGGGTCTGCTGCAGCATGATTTCCGACAGCCAGACGCGGTAGGGATCGGTGGTGTTCTGCCACGGCAGGTCGTGCCGGCCGTGGCGCTTGTGCCAGGCGATCAGGCGTTGCGCAAATCCGTTCAAGCCGTCATTTACCCGGGACGGGCCTGACGCGGCTTGCCGCCAGCTTGGCGCGCGTCCGCGCCTCGTCGGTGGTCTCGGCATTCGCCACCGCGACGCCCATGCGGCGCTTCTTGAAACTCTCGGGCTTGCCGAACAGGCGCAGGTCGGATTCGGGCACCTGCAGCGCATCGGCGACGCCTTCGAAGGCTATGCCCTTTTCCTCCAGGCCGCCGTAGATCACCGCCGAGGCGCCGGGACGGCGCAGGCTGGTGTCGACCGGCAGGCCGAGAATGGCGCGTGCATGCAGTTCGAATTCGGACAGGCGTTGCGTCGCCAGCGTCACCAGGCCCGTATCGTGCGGCCGCGGGCTGACCTCGGAGAACCAGACCTGGTCGCCCTTTATGAACAGTTCGACGCCGAAGATGCCGCGCCCGCCGAGGTTGCCGGTGATGGCACGGGCGATCTCGCGCGATTTCTGCAGCGCGGTTGGGGTCATGGCCATCGGCTGCCAGCTCTCGACGTAATCGCCATTGACCTGGACGTGGCCGATCGGATCGCAGAAGAAGGTTTCGACCTCGCCAGAGGCACCATTGCTTGAATCGACGCCGCCGGCGCCGAGTGCGCGCACCGTCAATTGCGTGATCTCGTAGTCGAAATCGATGAAGCCCTCGACGATCACCCGACCGGCGCCGACGCGGCCCGCAGCCTGCGAGTAATCCCAGGCTTGCTGCACGTCGGTCGCCGATTTCAGCAGCGACTGGCCCTTGCCCGAGGACGACATGACCGGCTTGACCACGCAGGGATAACCGATCCCTCCGTCCGCATTTCCGTCGATTGCGGCCTGCAGCTCGGCCAGCGAGTCGGCGAACTTGTAGGGCGAAGTCGGCAGGCCGAGTTCCTCGGCGGCGAGGCGGCGTATCCCTTCACGGTTCATGGTCAATTGCGCGGCGCGGGCGGTCGGAATGAATTCCGGAAAATGTCCGGCCACGCCGTCGCGCTCGATCTCGACCAGGGTCGCCGTGGCGATGGCCTCGATCTCGGGCACCACGAGCTGCGGCTTTTCCTTTTCGATCACCGCGCGCAGCGCGGCGCCGTCGGTCATGGTCACGACATGGCTGCGATGCGCGACCTGCATGCCCGGCGCGTCGGCGTAGCGATCGACGCCGATCACCTCGCAACCCAGGCGCTGCAATGCGATAATCACTTCCTTGCCCAGTTCGCCGCAACCCAGCAGCATCACGCGCGTGGCGGACGGAGACAGAGGAGTGCCGATACGTTTTACGATGCCCATCAGGTGCTCCCGATAAATTGATGTTCCCCCGATTTTAGAGCCTGCCGACGAGTAGCCCAATGAACCAGCCGTTTTCATACAGTTTCGACCCACGCAGCCTGCGCGATGCCCTGGGTGACTTCGCCACCGGCGTCGCCGTGGTCACCGCGCGCAGCGCCGACGGCCAGCCGGTCGGCGTCACCATCAACTCCTTCGCCTCGGTTTCGCTCGAGCCGCCGCTGGTGCTGTGGAGCCTGGGCCTGCACTCGCCCTCGCTGGCGGTCTTCGAATCCTGCAGTCATTATTCGGTCAATGTCCTCGCCGCCGACCAGATGGAATTCTCGCAGCGCTTCGCGCAGTCGCAGAGCGACAAGTTCGCCGGCATCGAACTGAAAGTTGGCGCTGGCGACACGCCGCTGCTGCCCGGCTGCTGCGCCTGGTTCGAGTGCCGCAATGAACTGCGCTATCCGGGCGGCGACCACTTGATTCTGGTCGGTTATGTCGAGCGCTTCGAACGCCAGGCCAAGCCGCCGCTGATCTTTCATGGCGGACGCTACCGCAGCCTCGCTTGACGGCGCATCAATCCTCCTCGCGCGCCGGCTGGATCGCCGTCGTCGCCACGATCTGCATCTGGACCGGCTTTATCCTCGTCACGCGGGCCGGCGGCAAGGGCGTGCTGACCGGCTGGGATGTCACCGCGCTGCGCTTCGGCGTCGGCGCGTTGATCGCGCTGTTCTTCCTGCATCGCGTGAGCCTGCCGCCGCTCAAGGTGATTGCGCTGTTCTCGCTGTTCGGCGGCATCGGCTATGCGGTCGCGGTGTATTCGGCCTTTCGCCTGGCGCCGGCGGCCCATGCTTCGGTGCTGATGCCGGGCGCGCTGCCCTTCGCGACCGCGGTGATTGCCTGGCTGTGGCTCAAGCAGGCGCCCTCGCGGCCGCAGCGCATCGCGCTGGCGCTGGTGTTTGCCGGCATCGTGCTGACGGCCGCCGATACGCTGCTATACGGCGCGCAGATCAGCGGCATGCAGGTGGTCGGCGACCTGCTGTTCCTCTGCGGTTCCTCGTCATGGGCGACCTTCACCCTGTTGTTGCGCCGCTATCCGGTCTCGCCGCTGACGGCGACGGTGAGCACGACGCTGGGCAGTGCCGTGGTTTATCTGCCGATCTGGTGGTTGTTGCTGCCGAGCACCCTGGACCAGGCGCCGCTGGCCGAAATCCTGATGCAGTCCGTGTATCAGGGGGTGCTGGTGGTGTTCGTCGCCATGCTGCTGTACACGCGGGCGGTGCGCCATCTGGGGCCGCAGGCCGTGGCCCTGCTGATGGCGGTCGTGCCCGGCCTGTCCGCGCTGGCGGCGGTGCCGGTGCTCGATGAGCCCTTGTCGCTGCTGGCACTGGCCGGCCTGGCCGCAGTCACGGCCGGCGCAGTGCTGGGGGCGCGACAGGCGCCGAAGGCGATCTAGCCGGCCTCAGTGGGCCTGCGGATTCCAGGAGAACAGGTGGCGCAGGCTGGTGCTGATCGTCGTCAGACCTGAATGGGCAGCGCCGGCCAGCAGATGGCCGTAGGTGCTCACTTTCGCGAAGAACAAGCCTTGAAGGCGTTGTAGTTCGGCAGTACGCAATTGGCGGGCTTCCTTGTCGATGGTGGCCAAATTGAGGGGGAGCATGATGACTTCCTTTTAATGGTGCGGCGCAACACCGCATGCCTCCAATGTAATTACATATTGATATGAATACAATATCTAATTAAGGAACAACATTGATGAATATTATTCCATAATAGCTTATGGATCGCGCTGCTCAGATGACCGCCTTTGTCCGTGCCGTGGAAACCGGCGGGTTTTCTGCTGCAGCGCGGGAAATGGGACTGACGCCATCGGCCCTGTCCAAGCTGGTGACCCGGCTTGAGGATCGTCTCGGCGCCCGGCTGCTGCAGCGGACCACGCGCCGCCTGCAACTGACTGCCGAGGGCGAGGCCTTCTACGCCCGCGCCCGGCCGATACTTGCCGCCATGGACGAAGCCGAGGCGGAGGTTGCCGAAGCCGGCGCCAGTCCGCGCGGGATGCTGCGCCTATACAGCGGCTCCACCTTCGGCACGCATCAACTGGCACCCGCGATCCCGCGCTTCCTCGAACTGCATCCGGCGGTCGAGATCGACATCACCATCAGCGATCAGCCTCTGGGGGCGATGCAGGAGGGGGTGGACCTGGCGATCCGCATCGGCCCGCTGGTCGAATCCTCGCTGGTGGCGCGCCGCATCTGCAACCTGGAACGGGTGATCTGCGCCTCGCCCAGTTACCTGGAGCGGCACGGCCGGCCGCGCACCCCGGACGACCTGCAGCAGCACAATTGCCTGTGGATCACCAGCCTGCCTGCCCTGCGCCGCTGGCCCTTCGATACCGACGACGGCATCCGCGTGGTGCATGTGGACGGCAATGTCGTCACCAACAATGCCGAGACCGTGCTGCAACTGGCCCTGGCCGGGGTCGGCATCACGCGCCTGTCCGACGTCGTGGTCGCCGAATCGATTCGCCAAGGCACGCTGGTGCCGATACTTGCCGACTGGCACCACGTCGAGCCGGTGCCGCTGTTTGCCACTTATCCCAGCGGTCGCAATCTTTCGCCCAAGGTGCGCGCGATGGTGGATTTCCTGGTCGCCGAATTCGGCAGCGCGCCCTGGCGCCAGGCTCGTGCGTGAACCTCGAATTTCCATGAAAGTGATCCCATGGCTACCCTGATCCTGCATCCCGGCAAGGAGAAATCCGTCCTGCGCCGCCACCCCTGGCTGTTCTCCGGCGCCGTCGCGCAACTCGACGGCCGCGCCCGGCCGGGCGATACGGTCGATGTCGTCTCGCATGACGGCCGGCCGCTGGCGCGCGCGGCCTGGAGTCCGGCCTCGCAGATCCGCGCCCGGATCTGGAGCTTCGATGCCGCGGAAACCATCGACCACGCCTTCTTCAAGCGCCGCATCGCCGCCGCCGTGGCGCGGCGCGCGGCGCTGCCGGAACTGGCCGGGCAGCAGGGCCTGCGCCTGGTGCATGCCGAATCCGACGGCCTGCCCGGCGTCATCGCCGATCGCTACGGCGACACCGTGGTGGTGCAGCTGACCACGGCGGGCGCCGACAAGTGGCGGGCCGCCATCGCCGACTCCCTGCACAAGGCCACCGGCTGCGCGCGCATTTACGAGCGCTCGGACGTCGAGGTGCGCAAGCTAGAAGGTCTCGAAGCCGTGACCGGCTGGATTCAGGGCGAGGCTGCCGGGGAAGAGCTGATCATCGAAGAGAACGGCGTGCGCATGACGGTCGACTATGTCGGCGGCCACAAGACCGGCTTCTACCTCGACCAGCGCGAAAACCGCCGCCGCGTCGCCGAACTGGCGCGCGACCGGCGCGTGCTCAACTGCTTCTGCTACACCGCCGGATTCTCGCTGCAGGCGCTGGCCGGCGGCGCGCGCGAGGTGGTATCGATGGACAGTTCCGGCCCGGCGCTGGCCACCGCCCAGCGCAACCTCGCGCTCAATCCGCAGCTCGATCCGGCGCGCGCGATCTGGCGCGAGGCCGACGTCTTCGCCGAACTGCGCAATCTGCGCGCGAGCGGCGAGAACTACGACCTGATCATCCTCGATCCGCCCAAGTTCGCCCACACCGCCGCGCATGCCGATCGCGCCGCACGCGCCTACAAGGACATCAACCTGACAGCCATGCGCCTGCTGGCGCCGGGCGGACTGCTGATGACCTATTCGTGTTCGGGGGGCGTTTCGGCCGAACTGTTCCAGAAGATCGTCGCCGGCGCCGCGCTCGACGTTGGCTCATCTACCCACCGGCGAGCGCGCATCGTGCAGCGCCTGCAGGGCGCCGCCGACCACCCGGTGGACCTGGCCTTCCCCGAGGGCGAATACCTCAAGGGCCTGCTGTTGCAGCTTGATTGATGGCGCGGCCTGTGGTCTGATAGCGCCCCCATGCGTCGCGTACTGAATCCTTTCCTGGCCTTGTTGCTCTCGCTGCTGCTGCTCGGCAGCCAGCAGGCCGCGCTCGCCCACATGCTGGGCCATGCCGTGGCGCCGGCTGCGCAGGCGGCCACGCAACTGGCAACTGAAGTCGCGCAAGGTCAGGACGCCGAGCACGGCGCGGCGCTGGTGCTGTCGCATGTATGCACCACCTGCATCGCCTTCGCCGCTGCCGACCTGGCGCCGCCGGCGCCGGTCCTGCCCCTGGCGTTCGCCGCGGACAGCGCGCCTACGCATGCGGTCGCCGTGGCGCCAGCGCCAACTCTTGCCTTCCTTGCGGCGTTTCGCAGCCGCGCCCCGCCCCCGCTCTAAAGCCTCTTGACGTTGTCCTGCGCCGCCGGCCCCAGCCGCGCGGCGCTCTTTGTCATTTGCTCTGGAGCAATCATGAATCGCCCATCCATTTCCATGCTGGCCGCCTGCGGCGTGCTGGCAAGTTTTTCGGCAGCGGCCGCCGATGCCGAGCTGCAAGCCCTGCGCGAGGAAGTCGCGCAGATGAGAAAGTCCTACGAACAGCGCATCCATGCCCTCGAACAGCGCCTCGCCGATACCGCTCGGCAGGCCGAGAGCGCCGCCGGCCAGGCCCAGGCGGCCCAGGCAGCGAGCCGCCCGCCCGCGGTCGCCAACGCCTTCAATCCGGAAGTCTCGCTGATCCTGTCCGGCATGTACAACAACACTTCGCAGGACCCGCGCCAGGATCCGACCGGAGCCGCCGGGCGCGAGCGCCGCATCCAGGGCCTGCTGCCCGCGGGCGGTGAATTGAATCCCGAGGCGCGCGCCTGGAACCTGGGCGAATCGGAGCTGGCGATCAGCGCCAACATCGATCCGCATTTTCGCGGCACCTTCCTCGCGACGATTTCGCCGGCCAACGAAATCGGCGTCGAGGAAGCGCACATCCAGACCCTGGGTCTCGGCAACGGTCTCGGCATCAAGGCCGGGCGCTTCTTTTCCAGCATCGGCTATGCCAACGAACAGCACCCGCACGCCTGGGACTTTTCCGATGCGGCGCTGCCCTACCAGGCTTTCTTCGGTCCGCAGCTGAGCTACGACGGCGTGCAATTGAAGTGGCTGGCGCCGACCGATCTGTTCGTCGAACTGGGCGCCGAGTTCGGCCGCGCCCGCAGCTTTCCGGCCAGCGAGAGCAACAAGAACGGCCTGATGTCGGGCAGCGTTTTTGCCCATGTCGGTGGCGACGTGGGCGTGGCCCACAGCTGGCGCGCCGGCGCCTCGTTGTTCGCCAGCAAGCCGCGCGAGCGGACCTATGAAGACGTCGACAGTAGCAACACCTCGGTGACCAACAGCTTTTCCGGCACAAGCAATACGACGGTACTGGATTTTCTCTGGAAGTGGTCACCCGAGGGCAACGCCAGGGATGCCGGCTTCAAATTCCAGAGCGAGTGGTTCCGCCGCCGCGAAGCGGGCGAGCTGACTTATGACACGACGGCGGCCAGTCTCGGCACCGCCACCGACAGCTTCCGTTCCGCGCAGACCGGCTTCTACGCACAGGGCATTTGGCAGTTCATGCCGCGCTGGCGGGCAGGCTACCGCTACGACCAGCTTTCCGCGGCGACGCTGGCCATCGGACTGGTGGACAACGCGACGCTGGCCGCTGCCGACCTGCCGATATTGCAGAGCTTCAAGCCGAAGCGGCACACCGCGATGCTGGATTTCTCGCCCTCCGAGTTTTCGCGCGTCCGCTTTCAGGTCGCCCGCGACCAGACCCGTCCCGGCCTTGCCGACAACCAGGTCTGGCTGCACTACATCATGAGTCTTGGCGCCCACGGCGCCCACAAATTCTAGGAAGCCTTCATCATGAAACGTCTGATTCTCGTTCTGCTCGCGCTGGCGGCCATGCCCGCCGCGGCGGCACTCAAGGTCTTCGCCACGGTGCCCGAATGGGGCGCCCTGGCGCAAGAAATCGGCGGCGACCAGGTCCAGGTGTTCACCGCCACCACGGCCCTGCAGGACCCGCACCGGATCGAGGCGCGGCCCTCGCTGATCGCCCGCGCCCGCAGCGCCGATCTGCTCATCGCCACCGGCGCCGACCTGGAAGTCGGCTGGCTCCCGGCGATTCAGCGCGAATCCGGCAACAGCCGCATCCAGTCCGGGCAGGGCGGCTATTTCGAAGCGGCGCGCTACGTCGCGATGCAGGACATCCCGGCGCGGCTGGACCGGGCCGACGGCGATGTCCATGCCGCCGGCAATCCGCATATCCAGACCGATCCGCGCAACATCCTGAAGGTCGGCGCGGCCCTGGCGCAACGCATGAAGGAACTCGACCCTGCCCAGGCCGCGGCCTACGATAGCCGCTGGCGCGCCTTCAGCGAGCGCTGGCGCGCCAGCCTGGCGCGCTGGGAGAAGGCGGCCGCGCCACTCAGGGGCGTGGCGGTGGTGACCCAGCACAAGGCCTGGGTCTACCTGTTCGACTGGCTGGGCATGCGCGAGGTCGCCACGCTGGAAGCCAAGCCGGGCCTCGAATCGACCTTGGCGCATCTCTCGCAGGTCCGCGAGCAGGCCGCTGTCAGTCGTCCGCGCATGGTGATACGGGCCGCATACAACTCCGCGCGCCCCGCCGAGTGGTTGTCCGCCGAAGCCAAACTGCCGATCGTCGTGCTGCCCTTCACCGTCGGCGGCACGCCGCAGGCGAAGGATCTGACCAGCTTGTTCGACGACACCCTGGCGCGCCTGCTGGCGGTCAAATGAAGCTACAAGAAACGTTTGATCCGCAGATTTCGCCGATTGACGCAGATGGATCAGGGCGCTGGCCACTCTGCTGTTCTCTCTGCGTAATCTGCGTCATCTGCGGATTGAACCGAGGTAATTAGTCACTAAGCGGCCAAGTCATGACGAATCCTGCGAAGAATTTCGAGCGAAGCGAGCCAATCTGTCGCCTCCCCGTGAGGGGGCGAGGCGGGAATTCGCGACGCATGCGTCGCGCCGCCGCCGCCGGCTGGCTGTGCAAAGCCAGCCGTGGGCCGCGCAGCGGAAGGGAGGGGCGGGCCTTCAATTTGCTTTTCCGGCCAAGCATCAAGATACTTCATCGAAGCCTTCCCTGTTTGGTTCCGGCTTGGCCGGCTTAGGATGAACACACTCGACTGGACCCTGCTCGCCATCCCCTTTGCTGCCGGCCTGCTGGTGCTGGCGACGCACGTCGTGCTGGGCATCGACGTGCTGCGGCGGGGCATCATTTTCATCGACCTGGCGATCGCGCAAGTGGCGGGCCTGGGCGTCGTCGCCGCCAGCCTGACCGATCTCGACGCCCTGCTGCATGGCTTCGGGCCGCCCGGCCTCGGCGCCCAACTCGCCGCCGCGCTGGCCGCCGGTGCCGGTGCGCTGCTGCTGACCTGGTGCGAGCGGCGCTGGCCGGACATTCAGGAAGCGCTGATCGGCCTCGTCTTCGTCTTCGCCGCGGCCGCTGGCATCCTGCTGCTGGCGCGTCACCCGCACGGCGGCGAACATCTGCGCGACCTGCTGGCCGGGCAGCTGCTCTGGGTCAGCTGGCAACAACTGCTGCCGGTGGCGGTGCTCTACCTCGGCGTCCTGGCCTTGTGGTTCGGCCCTGCGCAACGCTGGCCGCGGCTGGGTTTCTACCTGTTGTTCGCCGTCACGGTGACGGCCTCGGTGCAGCTGGTCGGCGTCCTGCTGGTGTTCGCCAGCCTGATCGCGCCGGCCGTGGCGACCCGCGCCCTCGACGGCGGGCGCCGCGTCGTCAGCGGCTACCTGGTGGGCGCAGCGGCCTACGCCGCGGGTCTCGGTCTTTCGCTATATGCCGATCTGCCGGCCGGGGCGACTGTGGTTTCTTGTCTCTGCCTGGCCGCATTTGCCGGGTTGCTCCTCTTCAAGCGCCGAAGTGGCGCGTTATACTGACCGGTCTTCAACAAAGGCAGCGCCGATATTGCCCAAGAGCAGTGGCAGACGAAGACGAAGACGATTTGATGTCCCTCGATTTCACGGTGCCCGGCGCGTTCGATACGCAGCCGGCAGAGCCTGCTGCACCTGAAATTCCTGCACCGCCAGCCGAACCGGCCCCGCCGCCGCGGCGTGCGTTATTGCCGCCGGCGCTGGCCGAGGCCGCCGAGATGTATGCCGCGGGGCAGGAACTCGATGCCATGCGCCGTCTGGAGGCCGCGCTCAAGAGCGGCGAAGGCCTCGGCGAGGCCGCGCTGCGCGCCTGGGGAGGGCTGTTCGACCTGCTGCAAGTGCTCGGCCGCCGTCCGGCGTTCGACGCCCTTGCCCTGACCTTCGCGCGGCGCTTCGAGAAGTCGCCGCCGGCCTGGAGTGCCCCGGCCGAGGAGGAGCACACGGCTGCCGAAACCACCGGCGGGCGCGCCCACGTTTCCCTCAGCGGGGTGCTGAATGCGCGTGTCGGCGAAGTCCTCAAGCAGACCATGAAGCTGGCCGCGACCAGCACCCTGGTGCGCATGGACCTGGCCAAGCTGGTCGATGCCGACAACGACGGCGCCACGCTGCTGCTGCGCGGGATTGCCGCCCTGAAGCGGGCCAAGAAGGAATTCGTATTCGGCAGTCCCGAGCATCTGGCGCAGATCCTGGCGGCGAAGCTGGTGCCGGGCGAACGCAGCAACGAATCGATGTGGCTGCTGTTGCTGGAGTTGTATCAGCAGGCATTTCGCCAGGACGAGTTCGAGGAAGCGGCGGTCAACTACGCGATCACCTTCGAGGTATCGCCGCCCTCGTGGGAAGCGCTGCCGGCGCACGCCGAGGAAGCACCGCGGCCCGAGAGCACGCCGCCGCACAAGGCCGAAGGCTTTACCCTGAGCGGCCAGTTGCTGGGCGCCACCGCGGCCGACTTCGCGCCGCTGGAAGCCGCGCTGGCCGGCCGCGAGGAATTCGATATCGATGCGCGCCACCTGGTGCGCATCGATGCCGCCAGCGCCAGGCATTTGCTCGAAGTGCTGACGAGTCTCCACGCCAAGGGCAAGACGCTGCGCATTTCCGGCTTGAGCACCCTGGTCGCGGCCTATCTGGAGACGCTCGGATTCTCCGATGTCGCCGAGTTGCGCGCCCGCGTCATTTGATGATTTTCCGCTGAGGAATTCCATGGAGCAATATCACGGCACCACCATCCTCTCCGTGCGCCGCGGCAGCAGCGTCGCGCTCGGCGGCGACGGCCAGGTCACCTTGGGCAACATCGTGGTCAAGGCCACCGCGCGCAAGGTGCGGCGGCTCTACAACGAGCAGATCCTGGCCGGATTCGCCGGCGGCACGGCGGATGCCTTCACCTTGTTCGAACGCTTCGAGGCCAAGCTGGAGCAGTACCAGGGCAACCTGCTGCGCGCCGCCGTCGAGCTGGCCAAGGACTGGCGCACCGACCGCGCGCTGCGCCGGCTGGAAGCCATGCTTTCGGTCGCCGACAGCGAGCATTCGCTGATCATCACCGGCAACGGCGACGTGCTGGAGCCCGAATACGGCATCGTCGCCATCGGCAGCGGCGGCGCCTACGCGCAGTCCGCGGCGCGCGCACTGCTGGAGAACACGGAACTTGCGCCGGCGGAAATAGTCAAGAAGTCGCTGGAGATCGCCGGCGATCTTTGCATCTACACCAACCAGAACCACACGATCGAAGTTCTCGAATGATCGAGAACTTCGATCGCGGCAACAAGGCCCGCCCCCTCCCATCCGCTATGCGGCCCACGGCTGGCTTTGCACAGCCAGCCGGCTGCGGCGGCGCGACGCATGCGTCGCGAATTCCCGCCTCGCCCCCCTCGCGGGGGAGGCGACTGGTTTGCTCGCTGCGCTCGTTTTCGGTGGGTGCTCTTATTGGATGTTTCGCACGTAAATGACCCAGATGACTCCCGCGGAAATCGTTTCCGAACTCGACAAGAACATCGTCGGCCAGTCGCGCGCCAAGCGCGCCGTGGCGATCGCCCTGCGCAACCGCTGGCGCCGCATGCAGGTCGCCGAACCGCTGCGCACCGAGATCACGCCGAAGAACATCCTGATGATCGGTCCCACCGGCGTCGGCAAGACCGAAATCGCGCGGCGCCTGGCGCGGCTGGCCAATGCGCCCTTCATCAAGATCGAGGCGACCAAGTTCACCGAGGTCGGCTACGTCGGCCGCGACGTCGACACCATCATCCGCGACCTGGCCGAGACCGCGATCAAGAACGCGCGCGAGGATGCCATGCGCATCGTGCGCGACCGCGCCATGGACGCCGCAGAGGATCGCGTGCTGGACGTGTTGCTGCCGCCCGCAAGAGTTGGTGCTGGCGACACGGCGAGCGAGGATTCCAGCACGCGGCAGAAGTTCCGCAAGAAGCTGCGCGAAGGCGAACTCGACGACAAGGAAATCGAGATCGAAGTCGCCGCGCCCCAGGCCAGCATGGAAATCTTCGCCCCGCCCGGCATGGAGGATCTGACCCAGCAGATCCAGGGCATGTTCCAGAACATCGGCGGCGGCAAGAAGCGGCAGCGCAAGATGAAGATCGCCGATGCCCTGAAGTCGCTGGCCGACGAGGAGGCCGCGCGCCTGATCAACGACGAGGAAGTCAAGACCGCGGCGCTGAAGAACGTCGAGCAGAACGGCATCGTGTTTCTCGACGAAATAGACAAGATCGCCTCGCGCTCCGAGGCCCACGGCGCCGAGGTCTCGCGCCAGGGCGTGCAGCGCGACCTGCTGCCGCTGGTCGAAGGCACCACCGTGTCGACCAAGTACGGCATGATCAAGACCGACCACATCCTGTTCATCGCCAGCGGCGCCTTCCACATCGCCAAGCCTTCGGACCTGATACCCGAACTGCAGGGCCGCTTCCCGATTCGCGTCGAGCTGGATTCCTTGTCCGTCGATGACTTCGAGCGCATCCTGACCCAGACCGATGCCTGCCTGACGCGGCAGTACCAGGCCTTGCTGGCGACCGAAGAAGTCGGCCTGGAGTTCGCCGCGGACGGCATCAAGCGCCTGGCCGAGATCGCCTTCCAGGTGAATGAAAAAACCGAGAACATCGGCGCGCGCCGGCTCTACACCGTGATGGAAAAACTGCTCGAGGAAATCTCTTTCGACGCCGGCAAGCGCAGCGGTGAAAAGCTGGTCATCGACGGCGCCTACGTCGATGCCAAGCTCGGCGAACTGGCGAAGAACGAAGACCTGTCGCGCTACGTGCTCTGAACCCGATGCTGGAGAGAATCCTCGGCATCGTCTTCCCGATCTACGCGGTGGTTGCGGTCGGCTACGCCTACGGCCGTTGGAAGAAGCCCGACATGGCTTTCGCCAACCAGCTCAACATGGACATCTTCGTCCCTGCGCTGGTGTTCGCCGCACTGGCCTCGAAGTCCTTCGACATCGCGCAGAACCTGCCGCTGCTGCTCGGCGCCACCGCGGTGGTGCTCGGCACCGGACTCATGGCCTGGCCGGTGGCGCGCATGATGGGTGTCGCGACCAACACCTTCGTGCCGCCGATGATGTTCAAGAATTCCGGCAACATGGGCCTGCCGCTGGCGGTGCTGGCCTTCGGCGAGGCGGCGCTGCCGGCCGCCGTGGTGCTGTTCTTCGTCGAGAACTTCCTGCACTACTCGCTGGGCACCTGGATGCTCGACCACCGCGCCAGGCTGTGGAATCTGTGGCGGGTGCCGGTGATCGCCGCGGCGCTGGCCGGGCTGGCCGTCAGCCTGCTGAAGTTTCCGCTGTGGCAACCGCTGTGGCTGGGCGTCAAGCTGCTCGGCGACGTGTCGATTCCGCTGCTGCTGTTCTCGCTCGGCGTGCGTCTTACCGACAGCCGTCATGCCGACTGGAAGATCAGCCTGATCGGCGCCATCACCTCGCCGCTGGCCGGCGTGTTGGTGGCGCTGCTGATGAACCTCGCGCTGGGCCTCACCGGGCGCGACGCGGCCATGCTGATCCTGTTCGGCGCCTTGCCGCCGGCCGTGCTGAATTACATATTCGCCGAGCGCTACCACCAGGAGCCCGAGCGTGTCGCCTCGATGGTGCTGATCGGCAACATGGCGTCGCTGGCGATCATTCCGCTGACCCTGGCCTGGGTCTTGCATTGATTCGAGAGTCCGGGCGCATCCGCGTTCTTGCGCCGGGAACCGCCGATTAACCGAGTCGGTCAGACTTGCGAATGCTGGTACGATTCCATATGAAGCCTGATCCGATTCCTTGAGGAATTGCACCCTGGACTCTCCAATCCAGCCGCACAGCGGCATCTCGCAACTGAATTCCACGCTGTTCGACGTCAATCAAAGCGACGTCACGGGCACCGTGAATATGGCCAACCCCGGCGCGGTGGCGGACGCGATATGCACCATCCTGGCGCGGCGCTATGAGGATTTCGACGAAGTCATCCTGCGCGACGGTTTTCTCGATCTTGAGGATATTTTCTGGGGCCGGCAGGCCGGACTGTTGCCTTGCGATACTCCTTACCACGACCTGCGCCACTCGATGAGTACCGCCCTGGCCATGGCCCGCCTGGTCGATGGCTACGAGGCGGTGCATGGCGGCAAGGAGCATGCGATGGGGGGCGAGCTGGCAACTCTGGGCGTGCTGCTGGCCTTGTTCCACGATGTCGGCTTCATTCGTCGCCTGTCCGAGGCGGGCATCAACGGTGCCTGCCTGGTACGCGAGCACGAACAGCGCGGCGTGGATTTCATGCACGTCTATCTCGCCGCGGGGCCGCTCGCCCGCTTCGAGGAACTCGCCGAACTGATTCATGCCACGAATCTTGCGCGATGTACCTGCGATACCCTGGCCGGACTGTCCCCGCAACTGGTCGACCTCGGCAAGATGCTGGGTACTTCGGACCTGATCAGCCAGATCGCCGGGCGCTACTATCTCGAACGGTGCCGATTTTTCCTGTTTCGGGAATTCGTCGCGGCAGGCGTGGACCGGACGACCTCGCCCGACGGCGAAACCGTGATCCTCTATCCCACGCCCGAGGACTTGCTGCGCAAGACGCCCGGCTTCTACGAGCACCTGGTCAGGCCCCGCCTCGACGACGATTTCGGCAAGACCTACCGCTACGTCGCGGCCCACTTCGGCGGCGACGATCCCTATGCCCGCTCGATGCAACGCAACTTCGACTTCCTGCGCAGCCTGATCGAACGCAACGATTTTTCCAGACTGCAGCGCAAGCCCGTACCGCTGATGCCCCTGCCGGCGGAATGAGTTGCCGCGGCGGCACCCCGCCCGACGACGCTGGCCCCGCTGTTCCTGATGACCGCTGAAATTTTCGTTCCAAGGAGGCCGTATGAAGAGCGTTGAACAGATGGATGCCGTGATCGACCGGCTCAATGCGGAAATTGGCGACCTCGGTCTGTGGTCTCCCCCCGCGGTGCTGAAGCTGCACGAATGGATGCGCGAGGTCGATACCCTGATCAGGAAGGAATTCACCCGCCGCGCGGCAAGCCACCACCAAAGCCCGCATCGCTGACGACGGGCAGACGAAAATCAGTCTGCGCCTGCGCCAAAGACGAAGGCGTCCAGCGCCAGCGCGCCCAGTTGGCAGTCGCTGAAGACGCTGCGCAGCTCGGCTTGGTCGGCGGCGGCGCCGAGCGCGACAAACAGCGGCAGCAGATGCTCCGGCGACGGATGGGCGCGTGCCGCGTGCGGCGCCTGACGGTGCCAGGCGAACAGCGCCGGCAGGTCGCGCCGCTGCAGCGCATCGACAAACCATTGGCGGAATTCGGCGACATAGGGCAGGGCCGCGCCGTCCGCCGCGTCGACAACCAGGTCGCGCAGATTATGCGTAAGTCCGCCCGAGGCGAGGAGCAGCACGCCACGCCGGGTCAGCATCCGCAGCGCCTGGCCCAGTCGGTAGTGGGCTTCGGCATCGGCCTGTGGCATCACGGCGAGCTGGATCACCGGAATGTCGGCGGCCGGATACATGAAGCGCAGCGGCGACCAGGCGCCGTGGTCGAGCCCGCGCTGGCGGTCCACCTCGATGCCGGGCAGCAGTTCGACGACCATCGCGGCGAGGTCCGCCGCACCCGGTGCCGGGTAGTCGAGTTCGTAGAGCGCTTGCGGAAAGCCGTAGAAGTCGTGGATCGTTGCCGGCTGCGTGGCGGCGCTGACCGCCGACGCCGGCCGCGTCCAGTGCGCCGAGACGGCGAGGATCGCTCGCGGCCGCGGCAGTTGCTGCGCCAGCGCCTGCCACGCCGGGCCGGCGCGGCCGGGTTCCAGCAGCAGCATCGGCGAGCCGTGGGAAATGAAGATGGGTGGAATCGCTTGCATGGGCACAGTCTAGCCTGGGCTGGAGCCGCAGTCAGCGGGCGGCGCGGAACACTTTGTTGTGCGCGGCGCAACGCGCCGCGGCGGGCGCATTTGACTATACTCATCGCGCATCGGATAGCGGAGAGCCAGCATGACCACCACGATTTTTTCGCGCATCATCGCCGGGGAACTGCCCTGCGCCAAAGTCTACGAGGACGAGCTGGTGTTCGCCTTCATGGATGCCGGCCAGGTCAATCCGGGCCATGTCATCGTCGCCAGCAAGGCGCCGGTCGAGACCTTGATGGATGCCGACGAAGCCACCGCGCGGGCCTTGATGGCCGCCGCCTGGCGCATCGCGCGCGCGGTGCAGGCGGCCTTCGCCCCGGCCGGCATGACCATCCTCCAGGCCAACCGGGCCGCCGGCTGGCAGACCGTGCCGCATCTGCATCTGCATGTCCTGCCGCGCCACGCCGACGACGGCGTCGAGCTGACCTGGCCGCGCAAGGAGCCGGGACTGGAAAAGCTGAAAGAACTGGCGGCGATGATCCGCCTCTGAGGCCGCCACAGGCGCCACGGATGGATGGCCTTGTAGGGCCGACTTCAGTCGGCCAAAGGTGGATGGCGGACTGAAGTCCGCCCTACGTCCGCCCTATTGCTTCTTCTCGATCAGCTCGATCTTGTAGCCGTCCGGGTCCTCGACGAATGCGATCACGCTGGTGCCGCCCTTCATCGGTCCGGCTTCGCGCGTGATATTGCCGCCGCGCTGGCGGATAGCATCGCAGGCCGCGTAGGCGTCTTCCACGGCGAGTGCGATGTGGCCGTAGCCGGTGCCGATTTCGTAGCGATCGACGCCCCAGTTGTGGGTCAGTTCGATTACCGCACCGTCCTTCTCATCCTGGTAGCCGACGAAGGCCAGGGTGAATTTTCCTTCCGGGTAGTCGTGACGGCGCAGCAGGCGCATGCCCAGGACTTCGGTATAGAAAGCCAGAGACTTGTCGAGGTCGCCGACGCGCAGCATGGTGTGCAGGATACGCATGATGGATCCTTTCAAAGTATGGGCAGCGAGGCGGCGCGCTGCTTGAGTTCCGTGCGCGCGGCTTTCCACTCGGGGTAGAGCGAGCTGACCACGCGCCAGAAACGTTCGCTGTGATTCATTTCCAGCAGGTGGGCGACCTCGTGGGCGACCACGTAATCGCCGAGCTGCGTCGGCAGGTGGATCAGGCGCCAATTGACGCGAATGCCGCCATGCCGGCTGCAACTGCCCCAGCGCGTATGCGCCGAGGACAGGCCGAGCTTGGGCACTTCCAGATCGAGCCGGCCGGTGAAGTGGGCCAGACGCTCGCCAAAATGGGTGAGCGCCCGCTTCTGCAAGGCGCGTACTGCCAGCTGGCCCAGGTCGGCTTCGGGGCGCGCTTCGAGCACCAGCAGCTCGCCGACCCAGCGCACCCGGTTGGCGCCGGGCAGGACCCGCACTTCGGCCTCGCTGTCGAGCAGCGGCAGGCGCGCGCCGTCCTTGACCGTCAGATGGCGCGGCTGTGTGGCGTGGGCGAGTTCGCGGAGTTTCTTCAGCACCCAGTCGCCGTGGCCCTGGACGAAGGCTTCGATCTCGGACTGGCTGGTCCGATGCGGGGCGCCGATGCGCAGGCCGCGTTCGTCGATGGTCATCGACAGGCGCTTGGCGCCGCTCTTGAAGCGGTAGTCGACGATGCGGCCGCCGATCAGCAGGTGGCGCGTCTTCGCCTCGGGCGGCGGCGAGGGCAGGCGGAATAGCTTGAGCTGTTCGAGAAACATCGGGCCGTTCAGTGCGTGGCCAGCGGCGCGCCGAAGAGATCGAAGCCCGGGTGCTCGGGCGGCAGGGCGGCAATGGCGCGCGCGATCGCCTGCTCGATGACGGCGGACGGCTGCTCGATCAGGCGCCAGTTGCAGCGCAGCGTTTCGCTGTCCTGCACCTCGACCCAGTTGCCGCGTGCGGCGAATGACAGCGCCAGGCGCGGTGCACGCCGTGCCGCCGGCGTCAGCGCGGTGCGTCCTTCCAGGAACTTTTGTTCGATGATCAGCTGCAGGCGGTGCTTCGCTTCGGCGCGCAGCCAGGCTTCGGCGCGGTCCTGGATCTGGCGCGGCGTGGCCTGCGGCGGCAGCGGCAGGGCCAGCGCAGCGCCTTCGCAGACGGCTTCCTTGTGCGTGGTGTCGAGCACCAGGCGCAGGCTGCCGCCGAGAAACGCCAGTTCGGCGCCGTCGTGCCAGCGGCTGGCAGGCGCGGCTTCGCCGGCGTCGAGCTTGAGTTTGAGTTGTGGGTTGCGGCTGCCGGCGCTCATGCGGGCGCTCCATAAAGATGCGGGCTGATGCGGCGCATTTCGGCCTCGATCCAGGTTTCGGCACGGGCCAGCACTTCGTTCGCCGTCAGCCCGGCGGGATCGATGGTCGGGCCGACGCTGACGGTGGCCGTGCCGCTGCGCTTGAACAGGGCGTTGCGGCCCCAGAACTCGCCCGAGTTGAGCGCCACGGGAACCACCGGCGCGCCTGTCTCGACTGCGAGCAGCGCACCGCCGCCCTTGTAGCGGTTCTTCGATCCCGGCAGCGAGCGCGTGCCTTCCGGGAATATGATCACGGTATAGCCGTTGGTGAGTCGATCGCGGCCCTGCTCGACCAGGCGCTTGAGGCTGGACTTGGTGGCGCTGCGATCGGTCTCGATCATCGGTATCGAGGCCAGCGCCCAGCCGAAGAAGGGCAGGTACTTGATCTCCTTGCGCCAGACGAAGACAGTGTCCTTGAACACCTCCTGCAGCACGAAGGTCTCCCAGGCCGACTGGTGCTTGCACAGTACCACCGCGGGTCGCGCCGGAATGTTTTCGGCGCCGACCAGCCGGTAGGGTATGCCGAGCACGTGCTTGATCAGCCAGATCGTGAAATTCACCCAGGGCACCACGGTCCGGCGCCGCATGTGGTGCGGCAACGGACGGCAGAGGATGACGCCCAGCGTGTAGGGCGGCGTCACCACCAGCAGGATCAGCAGGAACAGCAGGGAACGGAATACGGCCATCAGCGTGCGATGTGGGCGGCGGCCGCGGCCAGATCGGGAAACACCAGCGTATCGGGCGGCAGCGCCGGATCATCGACGGTCTTGCGGCCCTTGCCGGTCAGCACCAGCATCGGCTGCGCGCCGACGGCGGCAGCGGCCTGCAGGTCGCGCAAGCTGTCGCCGACGGCCGGCACACCGGTCAGGTCGGCGTTGAAGCGCGCGGCGATCTCGCGCAGCATGCCGGGCTTGGGTTTGCGGCAGTCGCAGTTGTCGGTGTTGGTGTGCGGGCAGAAGAATATCGCGTCGATGCGGCCGCCGACCTGGGTCAGTGCCTTCAGCATCTTGTCGTGGATGGCGATCAGGGTATCGGTCTCGAACAGGCCGCGGCCGACGCCCGACTGGTTGGTCGCCACCACCACGCGGTAGCCGGCCTGGTTCAGCCGCGCGATGGCGGCCAGGCTGCCGGGAATCGGCTTCCATTCTTCCGGCGACTTGATGTACTGGTCGGAATCGTGGTTGATCACGCCGTCGCGATCGAGGATCACAAGTTTCATGGTTTCATTTTCACCACGGCAGGCGCGACGACAGAGCGAAACACCCGTGCAAAACGGGCTTTGTTTGTCGCGCCATATCGTTTTGTGCGCATCGCCTAGCTGGACAGCCGGGAAATATCGGCGACCCGGTTCATCAGGCCGGCCAGGCGCGACAACAGCGCGAGGCGGTTGGCGCGGACCTTCGCGTCTTCGGCCATGACCATGACGCCGTCGAAGAAGGCATCGACCGCGCCGCGCAATCCGGCCAGGGCCTTCAGCGCGGCGCTGTAGTCGGCGGCGGCGAGCTGGGCTTCGATGCCCGGCGCGACGGCTTCGACGGCGGCGAACAGCGCCTTCTCGGCATCCTCGTGGAGCAGTGCGACATCGACCGTCGCACCGGCGTCGCCGCCCGACTTCTTCAGGATATTGACGATGCGCTTGTTGGCCGCGGCCAGTGCCTCGGCTTCGGGCAATGCGGCGAAGGCCTTGACCGCGGCGAGCCGGGCCGGAACCTGGTCGATGCGCGAGGGGTCGAGCGCCAGCACGGCGTCGACCGCACGGTGATCGTGGCCGGCATCGCGCAGCATGTGGCGCAGGCGCTCCTTGAAAAAGTCGGCGCTGGCGGCACGCCAATCCCCCGTGAACAACTCGGGCGCGAAGCCGGCACCAGCGTCGTCGATCAGCTCCGGCAGGGAGAGCGGCAGCGGTGTCTCCATCAGCATGCGCAGCACGCCCAGCGCGGCGCGGCGCAGGCCGAAGGGATCCTTGTCGCCGGTCGGAATCTGGCCGATGCCGAAGAAGCCGATCAGCGCATCGAGCTTGTCGGCCAGCGCCACGGCGCAGGCGACATGACCTTGCGGCAGCGCGTCGCCGTTGAAGCGCGGCTGGTAGTGGCTCTGGATCGCATCCGCCACCGCGGCCGGTTCGCCGTCGGCCAGCGCGTAATAGCGGCCCATGATGCCCTGCAGTTCGGGGAACTCGCCGACCATGTCGGTGACCAGATCCGCTTTCGCCAGCAGCGCGGCGCGTTCCGCCTGGCTGACGTCGGCGCCGAGGCGGCCGGCGATCCTTGCGGCCAGCTTGATCAGCCGATCCACGCGCTCGCCCTGCGAGCCCAGCTTGTTGTGATAGACCACGCGCGAGAGCTTGCCGATACGTGCCGAGAGCGGCGTCTTCTTGTCGGTCTCGAAGAAGAATTTGGCATCGGCCAGGCGCGGGCGCACCACGCGGGCATTGCCGGTGACGATGTGGCTCGGGTCCGCCAGCTTCATGTTGGAGACGACGAGGAAGCGATTGGTCAACTTCCCTCCGTCCATCAGCGGGAAATATTTCTGGTTCGCCTTCATGGTCAGGATCAGGCATTCCTGCGGCACGGCGAGAAACTCCGGCTCGAAGCTGGCCTCATACACGGCGGGGTATTCGACCAGGGCCGTGACTTCGTCCACCAGCGCATCGTCCTGCAGCCAGGTGAGCGAGCCTGCGGCGCGGTCGAGCTGCTCGACGATCATGGCGCGGCGCTTGTCGAAGGAGGCGATGACGCGGCCCTCCTTCTCAAGGATCGCTTCGTAGTTTTCGGCGTGCGCGATATCGATCACGCCGACGCTCATGAAGCGGTGGCCGCGCGTCACGTTGCGGCTGGGCAGGCCGAGCACCTCGCCGGCGACGACGCGGCCGTCATGCATCAGGACCAGGCCATGCACCGGGCGCACGAATTGCGCCTCGCCGGCGCCCCAGCGCATCAGCTTGGCCACCGGCAGTTTCTTCAGCGCGGCCTCGACCATGCCGGACAGATGCTCGTCGATGCGGCCGCCGGTCTTCTTGATGCGGGCGACGAAATATTCCGCCCCGCTTTTACCACCTGGGTCGTTGAGTTTCTCGAGTTGCGCGAATTCGACCCCGGCCGAGCGCATGAAGCCTTCCAGTGCCTTGGTCGGCGTGCCGTCAGCACCAACTCCTGCAGCCACCGCCGGACCCTTCTTTTCGATCACGCGATCCGGCTGGCTTTCCAGGCAATCGTCGAATTGCAGCGCCAGGCGGCGCGGCGTGGCGAACCAGCGGCCCGCATTGTCGGCAGCGATGAAGCCGGCCTCGGCCAGCGCCTTCTGCAACTGCTCATGGAAGGACAGGCCCAGCTTGGCCAGCGATTTCGGCGGCAGTTCCTCGGTGAGGAGTTCGATCAGTAGCGTGGCTCTCATGCTGGCGTACCCTTCAGCATCGGGAAGCCGAGCCGCTCGCGCGAGTCGAAATAGGCCTGGGCGATTTCACGCGCCAGGGCACGCACGCGGCCGATGTAGGCGGCGCGTTCGGTGACCGAAATGGCGCCGCGCGCATCGAGCAGGTTGAAGCTGTGCGAGGCCTTCATGACCATCTCGAAACCGGGCAGCGGCAGGCTCAGGGCGATCAGGCGCTTGGCCTCGGATTCGTATTTCGAGAACTGGGCGAACAGCCAGTCCACGTCGGAATGTTCGAAGTTGTAGGTCGATTGCTCGACCTCGTTCTGGTGATACACGTCGCCATAGGTGACGCCCGGCGCCCAGACCAGATCGAAGACGTTTTCCACGCTTTGCAGATACATCGCCAGGCGCTCGATGCCGTAGGTGATCTCGCCTAGCACCGGGCGGCAGGGGATGGAGCCGACCTCCTGGAAATAGGTGAACTGGGTGACTTCCATGCCGTCCAGCCAGACTTCCCAGCCCAGGCCCCAGGCGCCCAGGGTCGGCGATTCCCAGTCGTCCTCGACAAAGCGGATGTCATGTTCCGAGGTGTTGATGCCGAGCGCGCGCAGGCTGTCGAGATAGAGTTCCTGGATGTTGGGCGGGCTGGGCTTCAGCACCACCTGATATTGGTAGTAGTGCTGCAGGCGGTTCGGGTTTTCGCCGTAGCGGCCGTCCTTGGGCCGGCGCGAGGGCTGTACATAGGCGGCTTTCCACGGCTCGGGGCCGAGCGAACGCAGGAAGGTGGCGGTATGGAAGGTGCCGGCGCCGACTTCGATGTCATAGGGCTGGAGCAGCACACAGCCCTGCTTGTTCCAGAAATCCTGGAGGCGCAGGATGACTTCCTGAAAAGTCGGCCCGTGGCCGACTTTCAGTGAAGACTCATGCGCGCGGGCGCGCGTGACGTCGGAACTAAACGTCGGGTCTTTGACGTCGGAACTAAACGTCGGTTTTTGGTTCATCGGGAATCCCCGTAAATTCGCAAAAGGGGCGATTTTACAGGGTTTCCGTGACAGGCTTGAAGCCGCCGGCTCAGGCGCGGCAGCTTCCGGTATCATCCGCGCAGTGCAACCAAAGCCCAAAGGAGTAGTACCGTGGATCATCAAGTCAGCGTGGTGTTGAAGAACGGCGAGCGTTACGATTTTCCTCTCGGTGCCGAGGATCTTGCCGCCTTCGATCCTGCCAGTGCGCGGCACTGGATTGCCGCGGCATTTCTCGAAGCGGGACTGGAAACGCCGAACCCGATGGGCAAAATGCTGCTGGTCGACCAGATACTTTTGCTGGCCATGAACTTCAAGCCCTCCGACTACAAACCGCTGGCGCCGGAGGCACGCCGCTTCCTCTGCGCGGCCCTGCAGGCCATGGGGCGGCCCAGCCTCACCATCGACCTCGCGGCCTACAAGCTTTAATTCCTGCGGCGACGCAAGGCAGTCATACAGGCGCCGACAGCCAGCAGCAAGGCCAGCAGGTTGCCCCAGCGGGCATAGGGAGTCAGGCCGCTGCGGCCCTGGGCCTGCACCACCAGCGCGGCGGTGACGAAGGGCGGCAGGGCGGCGGCGATGACGCCATTCGCAGCGACCATCGCGGTCATTCCGGTATTGGTGGCGCGCAACATCACGCGGCCGGTTTCGATGGCGCGCAACTGGGCGATCTGCAGGTGTTGCGGCTGTGCCAGCGAATCGCCGAACCATGCGGTGTTGGACAGATTCACCAGCAGGGTCGCAGTGGGCAGGGCGCCGAGCAGTTCCTCGCCGAACAGATCCTCGTAGCAGATGTTGGGCGCAATCCGCTGCCCGGCCACGGCCAGCGCTTCCTGGCGCGGCGGACCGGCGGTGAAATTCGACATCGGGATGTGCGCAAAGCGGAAGAACCAGGCAAAACCCGGCGGCGGGTATTCGCCGAAGGGCACCAGGTGACGCTTGGCGTAGGCCTTCGCGACCAGATCCGGGGTCAGCGTCACGGCGCCGTTGGTATAGCCGCCATCGGTGGTGGCGACGGCGACGCCGAACAAGGCGTCACCGTGACGGGTCAGGCCGCGCAGGACGTCGCGCGGGACTTCGTTGAAATACAGCGGCAGGGCGGTTTCGGGCAGTACGGTGAGCGTAGCCGGATGCTCGCTGGCCAGGCGCAGATAGGTGTCCACCGACAGTGGCAGGCGCTTCGGATCCCACTTGAGGCTTTGCGGCACGTTGCCCTGCAGCAGGCTGACGGTGATCGGCGCGCCGACCGGCTGGGTCCAGTCCATGCGTCGCAGCAGGCCGCCGGCGCCGAGCAGCAGCAGGATCGCGGCCCATGCCGCCGGCCTGCGCCAACCGGCAGCCAGCAATGCGCCGGCCAGCGCCACGATGAAGCCGACGCCATACACGCCCAGCACCGAGGCCCAGCCCGCCAGCGGACTCGGAGGGCTTTGCGAATAGCCGATGGCGAGCCAGGGAAAGCCGGTGAATAGCGATCCGCGCAACCATTCGGTGAGGGTCCATAGTCCGGCGAAGAGCAAGGCGTCGCGCAGGCTGTTGCCGCGCCAGCGCTGGAACAGGCCAGCGGCCAGCGCCGGGAACAGCGCGAGATAAAGGCAGAACAGCAGCGTCGCGGCGGCGGCGGCCGGCGGTGCCATGCCGCCGAATTGCGAGAGGCTGACATAGACCCAGGACACGCCGAACAGGAAGCAGCCCGCTCCCCAGGCCAGGCCCAGCAGCAGCGCCTGACGCATCGTGGCCGCGCCGCGCCAGAGCAGGAATAGGCCGCCCAGGGCAAGAGTTGGCGCTGGCCATACGGCGAAATACGCGGGGAAATACGCGGCGAGATAGGCGTCGAAAGGCGCGAAGCCAAGGACGCAGAAGGCGCCCAGCGCGAACGCGGCAAGCAGGGCAACTGCCGGCCGCCGCTGCGTCATTCGTCTACGGCGAGGGGCGCGGCGAGCGGCAGATCCTTCTGCGGATCGACCAGCAGGGTGTGCACGCGGCGGCTGTCGGCACGCAGGATCTGCAGGCGCATGCCGTCGATGGTGACCACTTCGTTGCGCTTGGGCAGGCGGCCCAGGTGATGGATTACCAGGCCGCCCACGGTGTCGAAATGCTCATCCGAAAATTCCGTGGCGAAGGCGGCATTGAAGTCGGCGATTTCGGTCACGGCCTTGACGCGGTAGCGGCCGGTATTGTCCTTGACGATGTTGTCGGCAGTCTCGTCGAAGTCGTATTCGTCCTCGATGTCGCCGACGATCTGCTCCAGCACGTCTTCGATGGTGACCAGGCCGGCGACGCCGCCGTATTCGTCGACCACGATGGCCATATGGTTGCGCGAAGCCCGAAATTCACGTAACAACACGTTCAAGCGCTTCGATTCGGGGATGAATATCGCCGGGCGCAGGGTGTCGCGCAGGTCGAATTCCTTGCCGGCGAAATAGCGCAGCAAATCCTTCGCCAGCAGGATGCCGAGCACGTCGTCCTTGGTCTCGCCGATGGCGGGAAAGCGCGAGTGCGCGGTTTCGAGCACGACCTCGACGATCTGTTCCGGGGAATCGTTGATATACACCACGTCCATCTGCGCGCGCGGCACCATGATGTCGCGCACCGCCATGTCCGCGACGGACAGCGCGCCTTCGATGATGGACAGCGCGTCGGCGTCCATCAAATGGCGCTCGAAGGCGCCGTGCAGCAGTTCAAGGAGTTGTTCGCGGTCTTCGGGTTCGCGCAGCAGCAGCGCGGAAAGACGTTCGATCAGACTGGGTCGACTGGATGGGTCCATGCTTAAGCGTAAGGATCGGGGTAACCGAGAGCATCCAGGATTTCGCGCTCAAGCGCTTCCATGTGTTCGGCATCATCGCTGCCGGTCTCGTGGTCATAGCCCTGTAGATGCAGCATACCATGCACGACCAGGTGCGCGTAGTGGGCTTCGCGCGACTTGCCCTGTTGTTCCGCCTCGCGCGCCACCACCGGCAGGCAGAGCACCAGATCGCCGCTGATACTGGCGCCCGATTCGTAAGGGAAGGACAGTACGTTGGTGGCGTAATCCTTGCCGCGATAGTCGCGGTTGAGATTTCGTCCTTCTTCGTCGCCGACGAAGCGCAGCGTCACTTCGGCCGGTATCGCACAGGCCGCGCGTACCCAGCGGCGAAGCTGCGGACGAGTCGGCGCCTGGTCCTTGCCGCCCGGGTACTGCACCGCCAGCCGCAACTCAGGCAGTCGGTGTCGGGCGCGTGCTGCCGTGTTTCTCATAGGCATCGACGATGCGCGCGACCAGCGGGTGGCGCACCACGTCGGAGGCGTCGAAATCGGTGAAGGCGAGTCCGCGCACTTCGGCCAGGATGCGTCGGGCTTCGACCAGGCCGGACTTCTGCCCGCGCGGCAGGTCGATCTGGGTCACGTCGCCGGTGACCACCGCCTTGGCGCCGATGCCGATGCGGGTGAGGAACATTTTCATCTGCTCCGGCGTGGTGTTCTGCGCCTCGTCGAGGATGATGAAGGCATGATTCAGGGTGCGGCCGCGCATATAGGCCAGCGGTGCGATTTCGATGCTCTGCTTCTCGAACAGCTTGGACACCTTCTCGAAACCCATCAGGTCGTAGAGCGCGTCGTAGAGCGGGCGCAGATAGGGATCGATTTTCTGCGCCAGGTCGCCGGGCAGGAAGCCCAGCCGCTCGCCGGCTTCGACCGCCGGCCGGGTCAGGACGATGCGGCTGACCTGGTCGCGCTCGAAGGCATCGATCGCGGAGGCGACCGCAAGATAGGTCTTGCCGGTGCCGGCCGGACCGATGCCGAAGGTGATGTCGTGGTCCTGGATGTCATTCAGATACTTGGCCTGGTTCGGCGTGCGCCCGTGCAGATCGGTCTTGCGGGTCAGCAATCCGGCATTCGGCTGCGCCGGGGTCCGCGCATTGCGGTTGCGCGTGATCTCGATGAGGCCGAGCTGCAACTCGTCGATCGACAGCGGTTCGCTTGCCTGTGCGTAGAAATGCTGCAGGGCAGTTGCGGCCAGGCGCGATTGCGGCAGTTCGCCGTTGATCCGGCAATGCTGGCCGCGCCGGCTGATGGTGACATCGAAGGCGGCTTCGATCTGGCGCAGGTTCTCGTCCAGCGCGCCGCACAGATTCTGCAGCCGCGCGTTGTCGAGCGGCTGCAGCACAAGACTCAGGGCACGGGGGGCGATCATGCGATTCGGCGGAATGCGCGCCTAGGCGTGCGTCACGACTTCGCCGCGCAGACTGTGCGGCAGGGCGGCGGTGATGGTGACGTCGATGAAACGGCCGACCAGGCGTTCGTTGCCGGCGAAGTTGACCACGCGATTGTTGTCGGTGCGCCCGGCCAGCTCGCTGGCGTCCTTGCGCGCGTGGCCTTCGACCAGGACGCGCTGCGTCGTGCCGACCATCGCCTCGCTGATCCGCATCGCCTGAGCCTCGATGGTTTTCTGCAAGCGCATCAGGCGTCTTATCTTGAGTTCCGCCGGCGTGTCGTCGGCCATGTCGGCGGCCGGCGTACCGGGGCGCGGGCTGTAGACGAAGGAGAAGCTGTTGTCGAAGTTGAGCTCTTCGACCAGGCGCATGGTCTTCTCGAAGTCCTCCTCTGTTTCGCCGGGGAAGCCGATGATGAAGTCGGACGAAAGCGAAAGATCGGGCCGAGCCGCCCTGAGCTTTCTCACCAGCGACTTGAATTCGAGCACTGAATAGCCGCGCTTCATGGCGGCCAGGATCCGGTCGGAACCGGATTGCACCGGCAGGTGCAGGTGCGAGACCAGTTTCGGCGTACTGCGGTACACGTCGATCAGCCTTTGCGTCATTTCGCGCGGATGCGAGGTCGTATAGCGGATGCGCTCGATGCCTTCCATATCGGCCAGCGCCTCGATCAGGAAGGCGAGGTCCGCGGTTTCGTCGCTGTCATCGTCGCCGGTGTCGCCGCCGAACTTTCCCCGGTAGGCGTTGACGTTCTGGCCCAACAATGTGACTTCGCGCACGCCGCGCTCGACCAGGCCGGCGATCTCGGCCAGCACGTCGGGCAGCGGGCGCGAGACTTCCTCGCCGCGCGTGTAGGGCACGACGCAGAAACTGCAGTATTTGGAACAACCCTCCATGATCGAGACGAAGGCCGAGGTCCCGGTGACGGTGGCGGGCGGCAGGGCATCGAACTTCTCGATTTCCGGGAAGGAGATGTCGACCTGGGCGCGCCCGCTGGTCCGCCGCGCGGCGATCATCTGCGGCAGGCGATGCAGGGTCTGCGGGCCGAAGACGAGGTCGACGTAGGGCGCGCGGGCGACGATGGCAGCGCCTTCCTGGCTGGCGACACAGCCGCCGACGCCGATCACCAGATTCGGATTGAGTTGCTTGAGGTGCCTGACCCGGCCCAGATCGTGGAACACCTTCTCCTGCGCCTTCTCGCGCACCGAGCAGGTATTGAACAGGATGATGTCGGCTTCTTCGGGATTGTCCGTCTTGACTGCGCCGTCGCTGCCGGCCAGCACGTCGGCCATCTTGTCGGAGTCGTATTCGTTCATCTGGCAGCCGAAGGTGCGGATGAACACTTTCTTTGCCATCGTGGGTTGCGTGAAATACATGAAGAAGGCCCGCAATTATAGAACAGCCGCAGTCACCGCCCGTTTGCTACCATCGCCGCCATGAAAACCAAGTTCCAAGGTGGGTCGCAGCCCGCCACACCGGCGTCAAGCGCGGCGACCGTAGCAAAACCCGCAGTCGTCCTGCTCTCCGGCGGCCTCGATTCCGCCACGGTGCTGGCCCTGGCGCGCGAGCAAGGCTTTGCCTGCCATTGCCTGTCGCTCGATTACGGGCAACGGCATGGCGCCGAACTGCAGGCGGCGGCGCGCGTTGCCGAGGCTCTCGGGGCGACGGCGCATCGCGTGCTGAAGCTCGATCTCGGCCAGTTGGGTGGTTCGGCACTGACCGACAGTTCGATCGCCGTGCCGATTGCCGGCGTGCAGCCGGGCATCCCGGTCACCTACGTGCCGGCACGCAACACCATCATGCTGTCGTTGGCCCTGGCCTGGGCCGAGGTGCTTGGGGCGCAGAACATCTTTGTCGGCGTCAATGCCGTGGACTATTCGGGTTATCCGGATTGCCGGCCCGAATTCATCCACGCATTCGAGCGACTCGCCAATCTGGCGACCAAGGCGGCAGTCGAAGGCCGGCCGCTCAAGCTGCACGCGCCGCTGATCGCCATGAGCAAGGCGCAGATCATCGCCAGCGGCGCCCGGCTGGGAGTCGACTACGCAATCACCGTGTCGTGCTACCAGGCTGACGCGCAGGGCCGCGCCTGTGGCGTGTGCGACTCCTGCCGCCTGCGTAGCGAAGGCTTTGCCGCAGCCGGTGTGGCCGACCCGACCCGTTACGCGGATGGCAATTGATTGCCATTATTCGGGGTCAAAGAAGACTGATTCCATGCCCCGGTCGATATCCTAGAATGATTCACTATTTGTAAAAGAATCAAGCCACGACGATGGCTTTTGGGAGGAGTATGGAATTCACTATTCATTTGCAGATTCTGGGCATTGTGCTCGTCACCGGCATGGTCATGGGCGCGGTGGCCAACAAGACCAACTTCTGCACCATGGGCGCCGTTTCGGACTGGGTGAACATGGGCGACACGGGGCGCCTGCGCGCCTGGTTGCTGGCGATTGCCGTGGCCACGCTCGGCGTCGTGGTGCTTGAAGCCTCGGGCAAGGCCGTTATCGGTACAGGCACTTTCCCGCCCTATCGGACGCCGAATCTGGCCTGGTTGCGCTACGTGCTGGGCGGCCTGATGTTCGGCGTCGGCATGACGCTGGCCTCCGGTTGCGGAAACAAGACGCTGGTGCGCATCGGCGGCGGCAACCTGAAGTCCGTGGTGGTTCTGGCCATTGCATCGATCTGTGCCTATGCGATGTTGTGGACCAATTTCTACGACACAGTGTTCGGCAGCATGATGTCGGCGACCACGATCAACCTGGCGGCCGCCGGCAAAGCCAGCCAGGCTCTCGGGGATCTGACCGGGCTTGGCAATACGGCGTTCGGTGTGGTCATGGCGGCGGCACTTCTTGGCTTCGCCTTTTCCTCGCGCGACTTTCGCGGCAATTCCGACCACATTCTGGGCGGCGTGGTGATAGGCCTTGCCGTCATCGTCGGCTGGTACGTCACCGGCAGTTCGATGGGCGCGGCCTGGAAGGAATTTGCCGATTTTGCCGACATCAAGCCCTTGCGGGTCGAGACCCAGTCCTTCACCTTCATGAGCCCGATGGGCGACCTGGCGCGCTATGTGATGAACCCGGCCGATACCTCGCTGATCAACTTCGGCATCATGGCGCTGGTCGGCGTGATCGTCGGTTCCCTGCTGTATGCCCTGATAACCCGCAGTTTTCGCCTCGAGTGGTTCGTCAATGCCGGCGATTTCGCCAATCATGCGGTCGGCGCTGTGCTGATGGGCATTGGCGGCGTCTTGTCCATGGGTTGTACCATCGGGCAGGGGATTTCCGGCGTTTCGACGCTGGCCCTGGGATCGGTGCTGACGTTGATATCGATCATAGCTGGCTCTGCCGGCATGATGAAGTATCAATACTGGCGGATGATGCAGGAAGCCTGAAAGGGCTTCGATGAATTCACGGATGTCGCGTCGGGGCAGTTGCGGCGCCCTGCCACGGCCCGGACTGCGCACCGGGCCGGTTCCCACTCGCGGCATTGCCAACTCCGTAGCTCTCCTTGAGCAACTTCCCATACTTACCTGGCCTCCAATAAGTGGGTGATGGGATTCCGCACGATTTCTCGATTCTCGCCAGCCTGAGAACGGTTTGCAGCAAGGTAAGGAAGGATAAAAACAACTATCTGAAATAGGCAGCCCCGGCGTATCGCCGAGAGGGGAGGAGGGGAAATGACTGATGTATCCATAGCCACCGTCGGGATTGAAGACAAGGATCTCATGGTGCTGAAGTCCTTGTTGCCGCTGGTTGCCAGAACGCAGGGCCTGTCATGGCAGTTGGTAGAGGATCCGGCAGTCGCGCAGATTGCCTTTCTGGGGCGCTTGTCGCCGGAGCGGGTGGCGGAACTGGTAGGGCGACTCGGCGACAGCCTGCTGCTTATTTACTGCTGTTCGCGTGGCGAGGAGGCTCCGCCCGGGGTCCGTGTCCTCGGGCACTGCCCGCCACGAGCCAATGAGATCGCCGAAGTCCTGGCCGAGGCAGCGCAGCGGGCCGCGACCTCCGCTGCCACGGCGCAGCGTGCGACCGAGTCGGCCGTTGCCGCGCGGGCGATGCGCAAGCTATTCCTGCCGGAGCGCAGCCTGATCGGCGCGATCCAAGCGATTATCCCCAAACTGCTCATCGATCAGCCGCTGGCCGTGAGTGTTCCCGGCGCGCCGGATCTGCTCGTCGATGTAAACGCCGGGGTGCGGGCCGCCCGCGCCGATCCTACGTGGTTCTCGAGTCACGATTTCTGGCGCGCCGATCCTGCCGCGTGCCAGATCAAGGTCAGCAATGACGCGAAACTGCTGGGCGAATGCCGGCGTTTTTCCGCGCGGCCCTACCAGGCCCTGCGCTTCTGGGGTGTGATGAGCGCCTCCCAGGGGCAGCCGCTGGCGGAAATTGCCCGGGCAACCCGGGTCGGCCTGAAGAAGATGCCGGATTTCAAACTGCTGCCGCACCTGGAGTGGCAGCCGCGGCTGGCCGAAGGTCTGGTGGGAAAACTTTCGGCGCCCGAACACGTGGTGGCAAGCGCTGCCAGGCCGATCGAGGAAATCATCGATTTTCTCAATGCGGCGGCGGTGCTCGGTCTGGTCAAGACCGAATGAAACGTGCTGTAGGGAAGCAGCGCGAAGACAATTTCGCGACCAACGGCCATCCTTTTGGCCTTGATCATGCGGTCTGCTGCAGATAGGCCGCAGTCGCCGGGCTTTTTAGCAATTCCCATTTGACAGGTGCTTCGTCTATTGGTTAGAATGCTCGGCTTTCCGAGAAGCGCATGGGCGGATTCCATCCCTTGCTGCGCGGGCCGGGTTATCGATGCAAGCAAGGAACACGAGAATGAAAACATTTTCCGCCAAGCCACATGAGGTCCAGCACGACTGGGTTGTCGTCGATGCCACGGACAAGGTGCTGGGTCGCCTGGCTGCCGTGATTGCACACCGGCTACGCGGCAAGCACAAGGCCATCTTCACGCCGCACGTCGATACCGGCGATTACATCGTCGTGGTGAACGTCGAAAAGCTGCGCGTAACGGGCAACAAGGCCGAAGACAAGAAATACTATCGCCACACCGGCTATCCGGGTGGTATCAACGAAACCAACTTCACCAAACTGCAGCAGCGTTTTCCGGGACGCATCCTGGAAAAAGCCGTGAAGGGCATGCTGCCCAAAGGTCCGCTGGGCTACGCGATGCTGAAGAAGATGAAGTGCTACGCCGGCGCCGCGCATCCGCATAGCGCCCAGCAGCCGAAGACGCTGGAAATCTAAGGAGTTCTCATGGCAGTCACCCAATATTATGGTACCGGTCGCCGCAAGACGGCCATTGCCCGCGTGTTTCTGCGCACCGGCAGCGGCAAGTTTGTGGTCAACGACAAGCCGGTCGACGAGTTCTTCTCGCGCGAAACCGGCCGCATGGTGGTGCGTCAGCCGCTTGAGCTGACCCAGCACACGACCACCTTCGATATTCTGGTGAATGTCGAAGGCGGCGGCGAGTCTGGTCAGGCCGGTGCCGTTCGTCACGGCATTACCCGCGCTCTGATCGAATACGACGCGACCTTGAAGCCGGCTCTTTCGAGCGCCGGATTCGTTACCCGCGATGCGCGCGAAGTGGAGCGAAAGAAGGTCGGCTTCCGCAAGGCGCGCCGGCGCAAGCAGTTCTCGAAGCGCTAAGCTTCAGCGGCCGTATCGCTGTTGCGCAAAAAGCCGCCTTCGGGCGGCTTTTTAGTTATGTCCGCGCGGGATGCGGAGACGGTATCCCCTGGTGGGATATGTCCTCAGCCTCTGGCTGGAGGCGGTATCCACCGGATGAAGCCGCCGCGCTTGACGCCGATGGAGCCGGCATCAGCCGCCCTTTGAAACTCCGTTTTCGTTTGTATCCGGTTACGGGTTAACATCTTCTCTTCGCAGCAAGGAGCGTGGCATGATCAAGGCAGGTATCGTGGGCGGTACGGGCTACACGGGAGTGGAACTCTTGCGCTTGCTGGCGCAGCATTCCGGCGTTGAGCTCACTGCAATCACCTCGCGGGGCGAGGCCGGGACCAAGGTTGCCGACATGTTTCCCAGCCTGCGCGGCGCCGTGAGCCTGAATTTCAGCGATCCCAAGGACGCGCCGCTAAGCGATTGCGACGTGGTGTTTTTCGCCACGCCCAATGGCATCGCCATGCAGCAGGTGGCGCAGTTGCTGGATGCCGGAGTCAAGGTCATCGACCTGGCAGCCGATTTTCGCATCAAGGACGTCGCTCTTTGGGAGCGGTGGTATGGCATGACCCACGTCAGCCCTGATTTGATCGCCGAAGCGGTATATGGCCTGCCCGAAGTGAATCGCGAGCAGATCCGCAAGGCAAGGCTGGTGGCGAACCCTGGCTGTTATCCGACGGCGACTCAGCTCGGCTTCCTGCCGCTGGTGGAGGCAGGCTGTATCGATCTCGGGCATTTGATTGCCGACGCCAAATCCGGCGTTTCCGGCGCCGGTCGTAAAGCGGAGATAGGGATTCTATTTTCCGAGGCTGCGGATAACTTCAAGGCCTATGGCGTGCCGGGGCATCGCCACCTGCCCGAGATCCGGCAGGGTTTGGCGCGCGCTGCAGGCAAGGCCGAGCAGCAGATCGGCCTGACCTTCGTGCCGCACCTGACGCCGATGATTCGCGGCATCCATGCCACGCTCTATGCGCGTATTACGCGCGAAGACGATTTCCAGACCTTGTTCGAGCAGCGTTATGCCGCGGAGCCTTTTGTCGATGTGCTGCCGCCGAAATCGCACCCCGAGACGCGTTCGGTGCGCGCGGCAAATACCTGCCGGATTGCAGTGCATAGACCGCAAGGCGGCGACACGCTGGTGATCCTCTCGGTGATCGACAATCTGGTAAAAGGGGCCGCAGGGCAGGCGGTACAAAACATGAACCTCATGTTTGGTCTGGACGAATGTTCGGGTCTTTCGCAAGTTCCCGTTTTGCCCTGACGCTGAGGCGGCTGCGTAGCCGCTTCGGCATTTCAGCACCGCGAGTTGCAATCCGGACGCATCTGCCATGGTATTGGCGGGCGCTGTCCGTGGTCGCAATCGCGGGTGCGTCATTGGCTTTGGCCGGCTGGATTTATGACGCGGGGCAGCGCTTTGCGGGTTTTCATCAAGGCGCTAGCGAACATGAGATCACCGAAATGCGGGAACGCATTACGCAGCTGGAATCCGAGTTGGAAAGCGCACGCAAGGTGGCGAATGCCAGCGAAAGCCGTTTGCGCATCGAGAGCACCTCGCAGGAGCAACTGACCGCCCAAATACGGACCCTGGAAGAGGAAAACACCCACCTCAAGTCCGACTTGGCAACGTTTGAAAGCCTGGCAGGAGGGCAGGTGGGGAATTCGGGACTGGCGATCAGTCGGCTGCAGATCCTTCCGCTCGGCGATGGCCAGTATCGCTACCGCCTCCTGCTGGCGCAGACAGGAGAGAAAAAAGACAAGGAATTCAACGGTATGATCCAGCTGTTTGCAACCGTGCAGCAAGGCGCAGAGACTGCTATGATGCAATTTCCCGTTGCCGGAGATCCCGCTGCCAGCCAGTATCAGGTCAGCTTTCGCTACTTCCGGCGCCTGGAAGGCACATTCAAGGTGGCGAGCGGTGCGCGAATTCAGCGCGTCGAGGTGCGTCTGATCCAGGACGGCGCAGTGAAAGCCAGTCAGAGCGTGATGCTTTGAGCGTCACGGTATTCACACATTAGACAGGTGAGGAGATCCCAGTCATGTTTGGCAAGAAAATCAACAAGCCCCAGGGGCGTATCGACAGCTTGATCGGTGCCGGCACTTCTTTGGAAGGCGATGTGACTTTTACCGGCGGCCTTCGTGTCGATGGCGAAATCAAGGGAAATGTTCGCGGCAGCGAGGGACAACCGGCAACGCTGGTGATCAGCGAGCATGCACGGATCGAGGGCGAGATCTCGGTTTCCCACCTGGTTATCAACGGAACCGTAATCGGCGCGGTGCATTCGAGCGATTTCCTGGAACTTCAGACGCGCGCCCGGGTCACGGGTGATGTCGAGTACAGTACGATCGAAATGCATCTCGGGGCCGTAGTGCAGGGCCGCTTGGTGCATGAGGGCGCGCCGTCGAAGGCGGTGGAATTGAAACTGGCTGCAAGTAATTGACGCCTGACACTATTGAAACCATAATTTCCGGACATACTTATTATTCCATTGCGGAAAACCCACAGGAGAACACCATGAATGCACCCACCGAAATGCCGGCGCCGCTCAATTTCACCGATAACGCGGCATCCAAGGTCAAGGAACTCATTGCCGAAGAAGGCAACCCCGAGCTCAAACTGCGGGTGTTCGTGACTGGCGGCGGTTGTTCCGGGTTTCAGTATGGCTTCACTTTTGACGAAGTGACCAATGATGACGACACCGTGATGGAAAAGAACGGTGTATCGCTGCTGATCGACCCGATGAGCTATCAGTACCTGGTCGGTGCCGAGATCGATTACTCGGAGGGGCTCGAAGGTTCGCAATTCGTGATCAAGAATCCGAATGCTCAATCGACCTGCGGTTGCGGGTCGTCTTTCTCCGCCTGATTCGGGTTCCATAGACAAGAAAAGGCGTGGGGCCGTGGGCTCCGCGCCTTTTGTCGTCATCGCCTGCCGTCACGTGCGGAATCAGTGCCGATAGATGGCGCCCAGGATGCGTGGCCCACGGGCACCCGTGACTTCGGGTAGATTGCCCGTTTCGCCGTTCAGGGTACGCCACGCCAACCAGGCAAAGGCCAGCGCTTCTACCCAGTCGGCAGCTTGATCCAGAGAGTTGGTGCTGGCGACACGGCAATTCGTCAGATGATGCTGCAGTCGAGCCATCAGAGCCCGATTGTGCGCGCCGCCGCCACAGACGAAGAGTTCGACGGGATTATCGCACCAGCGATCGATAGCCCGGACCGCAGACACGGCGCTGAGTTCAAGCAGGGTCGCCTGGACGTCCTCCGGCCGTTCGCTGCCCGCAAGATGGCGCTCGATCCATGGCAGGTTGAACTCATCGCGGCCACAACTCTTGGGCGGGCTTGCGGCGAAAAAGCTGTCAGTGAGGAGGTTGTCCAGCAGTTCGGGAAGTACCTGCCCCTGCTCGGCCCACTGCCCGCCGTCGTCGTAGCGCAGTCCCTTGTGGCGTTCTATCCAGGCGTCCATCAGCAGATTGCCGGGCCCGCTGTCGAAGCCGCGCACCGCTTGCCCGGGATTGAGATCGGTCAGATTGGCGATGCCGCCGATGTTCAGGATGACCCGATGCCGTGAGGGATCGCCGAATATCGCTGCATGAAAGGCCGGCACCAGCGGGGCTCCCTGGCCGCCGGCGGCAATGTCGCGGCTGCGGAAATCGGCTACAACAGTAATTCCGGTCAATTCGGCCAGCAGCGCCGGATTGTTCAACTGCACAGTGTAGCCGGCGGCGGGTTGATGCCGGATGGTCTGTCCGTGACAGCCTATGGCCGCAACTTGCCCGGCGCCGACCCCCGCTTTGGTCAGGAGGTGCCCGACGGCCTCGGCGTAGCAACGAGCCAGTTCGTTGGCAAACAGCGCGGCGGAGTGGATTTCATCGTGTTGCGCGGTCTGTAGCCGCAGGGCCTGCTGGCGGATAGCGTCGGAATACGGCTGCCAGAACGTGGCAAGCGTGCGCGGTTGACTGCGGGAGAAGTCGACCAGGGCGGCGTCAATGCCGTCGAGGCTGGTTCCCGACATCAAGCCCACAACCAGCGGCACAGCCGATGCCATGTCAGTCGGCTTGGGCGAGGTCGAATCCGCGAATCAGGTCAATACGGGCGAGATGAGCCGCGGTTTGTTCCCGGAACAGGCCAAGCTGTTGCGGCATCAAGGGTGGCGCGCTGGGCAAGGCCATCGCCAACGGATTCTGATGCACTTCATTGACGCGGAACTCGTAATGCAGGTGCGGGCCGCTGGCCAGCCCAGTGGCGCCGACGAAGCCGATCACATCGCCTTGGCCGACGCGATTGCCTGTGCGCAGGCCCGACGCGAAGCCCGAGAGGTGCCCGTAAAGCGTCGTATAGCGATTCTGATGACGCAGGATAACGACCTTGCCATACCCACCTTTCACTCCGACATACTCAACCACGCCGTCGCCGGTGGCCTTGACCCGGGTGCCGGTCGGAGCGCCGTAATCGACGCCCTTGTGCGCGCGCCATTTCTGCAGGACGGGATGGAAGCGCGCCGAAGTGAAGCCGGACGTAATACGTGAGAATTCCAGGGGCGAGCGCAGGAAAGCCTTGCGGATGTTCTTGCCGTCGGCGGTGTAGTATCCGCCGCTGCCTGCGCTGCCGGCAGGATCGGCGAACCATGCGGTGCGGAAGGTCTTGCCATTATTGACGAACTCTGCGGCGAGGATGCGCCCGCTGCGTACGGCACGGCCGAGATAGGTCGCTGATTCGTAGATGACGGCAAAGCGATCGCCCTTGCGAAGGTCGCGATGAAAATCGATGTCGCCGCCAAAAATGTCAGCCAGCTGCGTCGCGACCGTGTCGGGAATCCCTGCCGCGTCTGTAGCGCCGAACAGGGAATAGCGAATCTCGGCAGTTTTCATGACCACCTGGGTTTCCAGTGGCAGGGGCTGCTCCGACGCCGTGAATTGGTCACCATCCGGTGCAGCCCGGCGTTCGATCACCAAGGCCTGGTCCTTGCCGCCGTTGAGCGGGAAGACCAGGGTCTGCAGTTCACCTTGTGGTCCGGTTCGCACCGTCAGGTTCTTGCCCGGGCTGAGCTGGCGGAACAGGCTTTGGGCAGTGGTGTTGCTTTTCAGAAAACCGACTGCAGCCGGATCGTCGATCCCGAGCCGCTGCAGCAAGTCCATTACCGTATCGCCGCGCTGCACGCGGTCTTCGCGCAGGAAGCTCTGATCGGCGTCGGATGCTGCTGTCAGAGGCGGCAGAGCCAGTTGCTCGACCACTTGCTGGCGGGGGATGTCCGCCACACGGGAGTCGTTCACGGTACCGAAAGCGGCGACCATGCTGAAGAGCGAAACTCCCAGCACGCCAGCACCAACCCAGAAATGCCCGGGCCGTTCGACTCGGTAGTCAAGGAGTTGCGCTAAAATTCCGCTCTTGTTTTTTTGCAATTGGATGGGTGAATAACTGAGAACGCAGTTTCAGAGAAGGCTAATGCAAGCGTCAGCGAGCGACAGCCGAAACTAAAAGTCGCGTGAGTGTAGCAAATATCCCCCTTCCGTCAAACCGGGTTACCTCACTATGGTCGATATCGACTCGCAACTGGCACTGATCAAGCGTGGCGCGGACGAACTGCTGATCGAATCCGAACTCGTCGAAAAACTGAAATCAGGACGTCCCCTTCGCGTCAAGGCGGGCTTCGATCCCACGGCGCCGGATCTTCATCTCGGGCATACCGTGCTGATCAACAAGTTGCGGCATTTTCAGGACCTCGGCCATCACGTCATGTTCCTGATCGGCGATTTCACGGGAATGATCGGCGACCCGAGCGGCAAGAACACGACGCGACCGCCGCTGTCCCGCGAGCAAATACTGGAGAACGCCGATACCTATCGGGAGCAGGTGTTCAAGATCCTCGATCCGCAGAAGACCGAGGTCTGCTTCAACTCGACCTGGTTCGAACCCCTCGGTGCCGCCGGCATGATCAAGCTCGCTGCGCGCCACACCGTGGCGCGCATGCTGGAACGCGACGACTTCTCCAAACGCTACACCGGCGGCCAACCCATCGCCATTCATGAGTTCCTCTATCCCCTCTGCCAGGGCTACGATTCAGTGGCCATGAAGGCAGACGTCGAACTCGGCGGCACCGACCAGAAGTTCAATCTGCTGGTCGGCCGCGAATTGCAGAAGCATTACGGCCAGGCGCCGCAATGCGTCTTGATGATGCCTTTGCTGGAAGGACTGGACGGCGTCAACAAGATGTCGAAATCTCTCGGCAATTACATTGGCATTGCGGAATCGCCCACCGAGATTTTCGGCAAGTTGATGTCGGTCTCGGATGAACTGATGTGGCGCTACTACGAACTGCTTTCGTTTCGTGCCAATGCCGAGATCGCCGGATTCAAGCGCGAAGTGGCCGAGGGACGCAACCCGCGCGACGTCAAGGTATTGCTGGCGCAGGAGATCGTGACCCGGTTCCATTCGGCCAAGGACGCCGAGGCCGCTCTCGCCGAGTTCGAGGCGCGGTTTCAGCGCGGCGTGCTGCCCGAGGATATGCCCGAGATCAGCGTTGCGGCAGGCTCGCTGGCGCAGGTATTGAAGGCCGCCGGCCTGACATCCAGCACTTCGGACGCCTTGCGCATGATCGATGGCGGCGGGGTGAGGATTGATGGCGAGAAAGTCGGCGATCGCAATGCGGCGCTGAGTGCGGGGGGGTGCGTTGTATTACAGGTGGGTAAGCGAAAATTTGCGCGCGTGACCCTTATTTGAGATTCATCGATTTTTTTTTGCGTAATCTATTGACCAACTAAAAACGGTCCGTATAATGCGCCCCTCTCTGCTGCATGCGGAGCCGCTGAAGGAAGTGAAAGCAAGGCGGAGTT